>CAYIER010000032.1:0-11237 GCA_964362395.1 uncultured archaeon | reverse complement strand
TAGTGCAAATTATATACATTCTGGTCGGCCTGTCGGCCCTGTACATGATTTATGCAATGTTCATGGCAAAAAAGTAAAATAAGGCAATTTTCATTTTGTTGCCTGCAACGCAGGCACCCGTTCTTTTTTTTACTGTCTACTTTAAAATTCTTTTTCTGTTTCCTTTTTTTGGTTTTAATGAATTGTGCAAAATGCGGAAAACCCGCCACAAAAATGAGCGAAAAAGGATTGTACACCTGTTCAAAGCACTCAGGAAAGGAAATCCGCGGCCCAAAGTGCCCTGAATGTAGCCTTGAAATGGTCCCAAGGAAAGGGAAGTTCGGCGGATTCTGGGGTTGCACGGCTTACCCGATGTGCGATGGCATAAAAAAATTCTGATTGGTGTCTGCTTGGCAAAACCATTCTTTTTCGCAGTCGTTGCCGTGACAATCGACGGCTGCATTGCACGATTTCCAGGACATAAAAGCAGTTGGACCAGCAGAGAGGACAAAAAGCACCTCCACGAAATGGAAGACAGGGCAGATGCCATGCTGCTTGCAAGGGCTTCTTTTGAAATCGCGGAAAAATTCCTTTCGCACCGCAAATGCATTGTTTTAACCAGCACAGTCAAAACAGCAGAACAAAAAAGCAAAAACGCGGTTTACCTGAACCCCAAAAAAATTGATGTGAAAAAATTTGTTGAAAAAAATGGCTGGAAAAAAATCTGTGTCCTTGGCGGCAGGGGCGCATACAGCTATTGCCTCAAAAAAGGGCTCCTTGACGAAATTTTTTTGACCATCGAGCCAATTGTTTTTGGCAAAGGCATCGGAATGTTTGAAAAAACCGTGAAAACAAGGCAATTCCGGCTGGTTTCAGTGGAAAAACTGAACAAAAAAGGCACCGTTTTGCTGCATTATAGGAAGAAAGGCCAAGGTTGAGTTTAGTTATAAATACTAGTTTGAAAAACCATATACTATATGCTTAGGCAGAAGAAACGCACAAACAAAATTCACAAAGACACTTTCTTTTTTCACTTTTCCACAAGGGTTGGGCAAGGCGAAAGACTTATTGGCGTTCCAAAAATCAGAACAATGAAAGGAGGTGCTGCTTACCAAGAAAAGGGGGCGCACAATGAAACAGACCACATGGCAAAACACAATGGCAAAGACAAGCGGATCATACCGGTTATTGGCAGGGTGCTAAGAGTCACGCATTTTGACGAATCGCCACAACTGGTTCTTGTTTTCCTGAAAAAACTTTTACCAGTCGGAATAAGGCCGCTGCTTCGCCACCATTACAAGGCTCTTCCGAAAGATATTAGGGAAATATATTCTGAAATGGGCCCGGGCCTTGGCGGAATACAGTATGCTTGCAGGCATTTTCCGCCGCCCCAAGAAGAAGAGTTTGCCGAGTATCGGCGCTTTTACAAAATCTGGAAAAAAAACCCGACACGCGCATACATTGAATATGCAAGCAGAATAGTGTTTAACAAACTCACGGGAAAAGCCTGGTCAAAATAAATAAAAAGGAGCGGAAAGGAAAGGATTCCTTTCCTGAAAGTGGCACTGGAAAAAAACTCAGTTGTTTTTTTCAAGCTCTTTTATCCTTTCCTTTACTCCCGCCATTTCTTTCTCAAGGTTGTCTTTGTATTCCTTGAGCATTTCTATTTTTTCTTCCCTTGTGAGGAAGTTTCTTGCGGTTGAATCACCGCAGCAGCCGTAACCCATGTTTGCACCTCCAAAAAAAAACCGGTTTATCGGTTATACGATAACAAGCCAAAGGAGTTTAAAAACATATCGCACATCCAATATATTATCGGCGTTTTCTGGAGAGTGTTCAAATGAGCGATAAATGGCCAAATATCCCTGACGAAAAAACAATCAGCCATGCGATTGAGGCGATTAAAAGCAGGGGAATTGAAGTTTTTCTTGCCGATTCCAAAAAGGAGGCGCTGGAAAAATTAATTTCATTGATTCCAAAGGGAGCCGAAATAATGAATGGAACGTCAACTACGCTGCAGGAAATTGGTTTTGTTGGTTTCCTGAAAAGCGGAAAGCATGGCTGGAAAAACCTTCAAGAAGAAATACTTAAGGAAAGTGACTGGCCAAAGCAGGCAGAACTGCGGAGGCAGGCAACAATCGCAGAGTATTTTTTGGGCAGCGTTAACGCGATTTCAAAAAACGGCGAGCTTGTTGCGTGCGATGCTTCCGGCTCAAGGGTCGGCGCATATTTGTTTTCCGCAAAAAACCTGATTCTTGTTGCTGGCGTGAACAAAATCACGCCTTCGCTGGAAACCGCCATGCAGAGGGTGCGGGAGCAGGCTTTTCCGCTTGAAAACGAGCGTGCAATGAAGGCTTATGGAATGGGCAGCTCGACTGCAAAGTGGGCAATTATTGAAAAGGATCGCCCTGGGCGGACAAAACTTATTTTGGTCAAAGAAAAGCTTGGTTTTTGAGCAAATATGGGTTTTTGGATGGAAAACTTAAAGTATGATTAAAACAATTCTTGTGTAAAGGAGTTTTTGGCTGGCCCGCAATTTGGTTTTTTGAATGAAAAAGGACAACGAAACTGACAATTGCTGTGACATGAGGGGAATGCTTAGCTTCCTGATTTTGTTTTTGCTTTCAAAAAAGCCCATGCATGGTCAGGAAATTGCCGACGAAATGGAGAAAAGAAAGGGCGAGCGCCCAAGCCCCGGGACAATTTATCCTGCACTAAAGGGCCTGAAAGAAGCCGGCTTTATCAAGGAAAAAAAAGAGGGCAAAACAATCAATTACAGCCTGACTGATGGCGGCAAAAAAATCCTGAAAGCATCCAAGGCAAGGTTCTGCAAAATATTCGTTGATGTGATGGAATAACCATTGCAATTTCAAATCTTCAAAAAACCAGGTTTGCAGGAATTTCAAATTTCGCGCAAGTATCCCCACGTGTGGAGCTTGTCTGAGTCCTCAAACCACCTGTCGCCGATATCTGTGCGGTAATACATGTGGGGGATGATAATGTTTTTGATTCTTCCATAAACCTGATTTTGGGCCTGCTTCATTGTTGAACCGGTTCCGCAGACAATCAATACAACTCCTGATGTGCCGGTGACAACCCATTCTCCGTTGACCAGTTTCACGTCTTCTATGTGCACGCCGTCGGTGGGTTTTTTGAAGAAAATGACCGAATCCTTTGATTTCACTTCAAACGTTTCCTTGTCCTTGAAAGGGAAAGGCGGGACAACTATTCTGACGCCGATGTGGAAACCGCTTTGGGTTTTTAGTTTTGACGGGTTGCAGTGCGCGAGATCAAACAATAATTCCCCTATCGGTGAAATCATGCCGTTTTGCTGGATGCTAATCGTTGGGTATCCAAAACGCGAAGTAAATTCAAGCGGATAAATCCCGTAACTGTTCACTATGCAGTTTATGTCAATGTATCCGGCATATTTTTCTTTTGCAAGCGTTTCCTCGAATTTTTTGAGTGTGAGGTTAAATATTTTGTTTGGCCCGCTGAAAAAAGCCGCGGTTCCCATTTCTCCGGTGCTTGGCCCAAGGTCGCCGGGGAACAGTTTTTTGTGCTCAAAGTTCACAAAAATCGGGTAAACGAACTCCTTGCCGTTAAAGAATGCACCGACAGCGACTTCAACGCCGGTGACCCTTTTTTGCAGCGAAAAGACTGGGATTTTTTTTGCCCACGCTTTTTTGTAGTCGCCAAGAACCTGTATTACGTCCTTGCCGTCCTCTTCTTCGCCGATGAAAAGCAGGCCCTTGATGTTTTGCGCCTCGCCGCTTGGCTTGATTACATACTTTCCCGGGTTGTCTTCGACAAATTTTATTGCCTCGTCAAAAGAAGTGAATTCTTTGTAGGGGATGATTGAAACCCCGTGCTTTTTGAGCTCTTCTTGGCCAAACGCGCGGTCGTCCTCAAGGCGGTCGGTATAGGGTGTCCCGCCGACAACAAATTTGCCCTGCTCACGGAGTTTTTGTGCCTTTGCCCCCTGCCCAAGCACGTCGTCAAAAACAATCACGTCCGCCCAGTCAACCTCTTTTTTCCAGTCATCCACTTTTGAGACAAAGCCATCAGCAATGTCGCGCTCACCCTGGTCCTGAATATAATATTTGACCTTGTGCCCCTCTTTTGCCACCTGCCAGGCAATGTCGCTGATTAAGGCGTCAATTGAAACAAAAAGGAATTTTTTTGACGAAGAAGTTTGTTCCATAAATTAACAATATAATAAATACAGCCCCATATTTATTCATTTTCATCTGAACAATGGGAAAAACAGGGCACTGGATATTGTCAAAAAAAATAAAACGGAAAAAAGATAACTATTTAAAGGTTAAATGAATAATATTTGTGGTTTTTTGTTAAAGGCAGGGAAATTTTGTGATTTCAAAAATTTTTGGATTTTTAATTGTTCTTTTCCTGTTTTTTCCAATATTGCTCGTTTTTGCTGACGTACAAACCACCACAATGACTTGGTTTGTCCCGTCCTCAAAATCTCATTCAATCGCCTACGGCGGCACATGCACATCAACGATATTCTTCTTCCCAGAAGACCAAGCAGCACTAGACAACGACGCAGACGGAAACGCAGCACAAATACTCCCATTCAATGCAAGAAGCGGTGGAAGCGCCTGCCAAAGCTCAACAGTAGCAGGAATGACAATAACAAACACCGGAACCGTCACAGAAACCATAGACGCAAACTTCGCAGCAACACTTGACACCAACGTCTGGCTAAAAGTCTGGGAAGGAACAGGAGCAGGATGCGGAACAGGAGGACTTGGGGGATGGCAAAGGTTTTGCCTCGCCCACACCGGAGCCACAACCACAGACGTTAACAGCTCCGGCAATTGCAGGGATTTCAATTCTTCTGACACAACTGGCAGCCGCAGACTCATAACAAGCCTGCCAGCAGCAGACACAAACCAACTATGCTTCACAGGCGACCTACTGCCAGCAATTTATGGGCAAGCCGCAAAAATCACCCAAGGCGACAAAAATGGGTCATTCCGGACATCAACCGATGTAAGTTAAATTCTTTTTGGCTATTTAGTTTTATTGGCTAAGTGAGAAATATGTCAGAAGAGACTGTAAAGGCAAAATCCGGCAAAAGTCTGTTTACTATAGGGCTTATTTTAGTTGTACTCGTCTTGGGCGGTTTTATTATTTTTCAAAACTTTTTTTCGCCACAAAAAAATCAAACCACGACAGGTTTGACAATCATTGACAATAACCTGGCACCAGAAGCAAAAATGACCACAAATGTCAGTTCCATCGAAAATCTTCCCCTTGAAAGCGATGTCATTGACCCAACACAGTTCCCTGTGAGGGAACAGTATTTTAAAGAAGTATTTCGGCCAAAACGCGACACTTACAAGCTTTTTGAAAAAGCTGCACTTTTCCTTAAAAAAGACATTTCTTTGGTGCCAGCTTATTTTTCGCTGAAAAATGAAGAGGAAATTTTTTCTAGTTTGGATAAATCAGCTGAAAATTTCAGTGAAATAGCGTATTTGTTTGCAAACGGACAATATTTTACAATTGGTTTGCTTGGCCCAGAATTTTATAAGCAGCCTGAACTTTACCCAAATTTTAAGACAATTGGCTTGAGGTATTTTACTAAACCAGACCCCACCAGTTGGGTAACTAACGGTTACGGCACATACCCTTCACTGCAGTATGATTCACTTGAAAAAGGAAAAAGGGAAGAATTTTCTGGAGTCGTGTTTTTTTACACTGCTTGGGGAGTTCAGACATTTCAAGGAGTCACAATTTCGCCTTCAGCTGAAAGCCAGAAATATTTTGACATTGCCATTTCAATTGATGACGGCGAAAAAGTAATCAATGACGAGAGTTTCTTGCTTGAACCAGTTTTCCCGCGATTTTATAAAAACTGGGCATACAAAATTGTAATCAAAGGAAAACTAAAGCCAAATACCCCGCCTGGCGATTATAGCGTAAATTTTAATGTCGAAATTCCACCGCAAGAACTGCAAAGCAAATGGCAGTTTGAGCACAAAAACCTTTACTCCAATGCGGCACAGGCAATCCAGCCAAGCGGGAGCCCAATAGAGTTTAAAATACAAGTAAAGTAATACTATTGGATTTTAATGTTTTCCAGAATAAAACACATGAGAATTGGTTTTTGTTTTGGAATTTTATTGTTTTTTTCACTCTTTGTGGCTTCAGAGCAAAATAGCACTACAACCACATGGATTAGGCCGCAAACCGACATTTTGTCTCTTTCTTTTTTGCCTCAAAGCAGGTGCGTTAATTCAGCTGGCTTGGCTACAGACATCAATGTGACTGTAAGGGATTCGACAGACAATTCTTTGGTAACCACTGCAACAGTAACCGCAACGGTTATCAAGCCGAATTCTGACACAAATTCTGCCACTTTTTCAAGCAACAATGATGGAAATTATTCTTTGAAGTACACTTTTGACCAAAACGGCACTTATAAATTCATTGTTCATGCAGTTAACGGGATTTACACAGGCGACGCAAATTCTTTTGAATATGCAGGAAATGTTTCAGTTAGCATTTCTTTTCAAAACAATGGGCAAACACTGACCGCTGGAAACACGGGGCAAATCAGAAACCTTGTGACTGCATCTGATGGAAACTTTTTTTTGGGCGCAACCGGCACGACAACAATCAATTACCCCAGCGGTTCGGCTTTTGCAAGCAGTGTTTCAATGAATGAGTCAGGAAACGGCGAGTATTATTACAATTTTACTGTGCCAAGCACTGCAGGCACTTATACTGCCGCTTCGGCTTTTTCCTGTGGAGTGAACAGTGGCACAAGCAGTTCCGGCTCGTTTATAGTTTCGGGTTCCACTACGCCTTCCTCACCCGGCGGCGATACAGGCAGCGGTTCCGGTGGCAGCGGAGGGGGCGGAAGCAGTGGAGGAGGCGGGGAAAGGATTTCTTCCGAAGTGATTGAGTCAAAGATTGAAAGCTGTGATGCATCAATGGATGCGCTTTTGGCAAAACTGCCTGAATTGTTTGCGGACAAAGCTGAGCGGGAAAATTTTTTGAGGGCAGCCAGCGTGTTTTCCTGTGAGAGAAAAATGGAAGTGGTGAAAATTACAAATTCGGTGATTAAAAGCACGGCTTATGACACGGTTTATTCGATTGCGTTCACAAACAATTCGGACAATTCGTGGAGCAACGTGGCAATAATTGAAACAATTCCCCCCATTGTCGCAACAAGCGGGCCTGGGATTGAAAGCGGCACCAAATTCAAGGCAATTTCAACAAACCCGCTTGTTTTGGAATTTTTCTTTGAGGGGGAAATCAGGCCGCTTGAAACAAAAATAATTTCTTATAAAGTAAACAAGCGCCTGCCGACGGATTCCTTGGCTGGGTTTAGTGCCGCGTTGTTTGGCGGTGTGCGCGGCGAAAAAACCCGCCTTGGGCCTGACGCAAAAATTCTGGGCTGGAAAATGACTGGGGATTTTGAGGGACAGTACCCAAAACCCTCAAAGGACGAAGCCACAATTGTTGCAGTGATTCAAAACACTGGAACCGGCTCAGGGGACTTTTTGCTGGCTGCGACAATTTTCATGGGCCGCGACGTGGAATATTTTGAGGAAACAGCCATAAAAGACCTTGCAGTTGGCGAGAAAAGGGATGTCAGTTTTGAAAAAAAGTGGCTGCCAAGGCTTGCCGGCACCAACAGGGTTTTGCTTGAAATTTTTTCGCCGGACAAAAAGACAAAGTTCGGCGAATTAGTGGATTCGTTTGACCTTGGAGGCCAATTCACTTATGATGTAAAAGTCCAGTGCAGTGAAACATCAATTAATTCCGGAAACGACATTGGTGCAAACATTGAGTTGCTGAACCTTGGGGACTATTTTGAGGACATTGACGTGAGCTGGTGGGTGGAAGACCAGTCAGGAAAACAAGTGGGGCTTTCGTCCATTCCACTTGCATTGTTTCCAAGGGAGCCAAAGCAGATTTTGCAAAAAATATATGTGCCACAGGACTGGCAAAGCGGGTCATACACTTTCAAGGCACAGGTTGAATATGGCGGCAAAAAAAAGCAAGGCAGCTGCTCTTTTACAGTGGAGAGCGCAAACCCAAATTATTTGCTGCTATTACTTATAATTCTAATAATTGTGGCAATGATTGCAGGTTATGCCAAAAAAGAAGATATTTTTGGGTTAAAAGAGAAAGAACCAAAGCACTCCAAATTCAAAAGCAATAAACTCAACAAATTGCTTGGGCTTGAGTAAAGAGATTTTTGCCTTTCAAATCTTTTTTTAAACATTGGCGTGGCTTGTTTCGTTAATAAAAAAACGAATAGATTCGTTTGCAATCTATAGCAAAGTGCTTATATTTTTGAACATTTTATGGCAGTTTGCTATATGCAAAGAGCAATTAAAAGTTCAATTATTTATGCCCTTTGCTATATATGTGTGCCATCTACGCGACGGCACGATAATATAAAAATATGAAATTGGATTACTATGAAAAACGCTGCAATGCTTGTTTTGCTTGTTTTCCTTTTCGGGTGCATGGCGGCACCAAAACAGGGACAAAAAGTTTCTTTGGACTCGCTTTGCATCAAAGACAAGGAATGCATAAAAATCGAGCGGGCAACCACCCCACAACAGCACTCGGCTGGACTGATGTATCGCGAAAGCCTTGAAAGCAATTCCGGAATGCTTTTTTTGTTTTCAGACCAAAAGCCACGCAGCTTTTGGATGAAAAACACATTAATTCCCCTTGACTTGGTTTGGATTGATGAAAGCAAGACAATTGTTGGAATTACAGAAAACACAGTGCCATGCAAGGCAGACCCGTGCAGGGCATACCCTTCAAATTTGCCAGTAAAATATGTGCTGGAAATAAATTCAAAAAGTTCTTCAAAATTTGGGCTAAAAACAGGGCAAAAGGTTGATTTTTTGGATTAAGATTTTTAATCACTTTTTAAACCAATTAAAGTGGAATACATGGAACATGACTGCATTTTTTGCAAAATAATTGAAGGAAAAGCGCCTTGCACAAAAATCTTTGAAAACGATTTGGTGGTTGCCTTTCTGGACATTTTTCCCATAACGGCAGGGCACACGCTGGTGGTGCCAAAAGAGCACTCAAAAAACATCCTTGAATTGTCCGAAAAACCCATGGAGGAAATTTTTAAGGCAATACAGAAAGTGGGGGCAGCACAAATGAAGGCTCTTGGCGCAGGCGGATTCAATGTTTTGCAGTCAAACAATCCCGCCGCAGGGCAAGTGGTGTTCCATACCCATTTTCACGTGGTTCCGCGAAAAGACGGCGACGGGCTGAATTTAAGGTGGCCGTCTGGCAGCATGCCTCAAAAAGAGCTTGAAAAAATGCAGGTGCATTTGAAAAAATTTTGTAAAAATATCTCAAAAAAAATCAAACTCCAAACAGCTCTTGAATAATCCTTATGACGTCGCCTACTAGTGACCTGTTTTCCACAATAAAAACACAGTTGTCAGACACATGCTTGTTTCCTGTGATGGCAGTTGCCACAAGCTCAAAGTACCCGAAAGAATTGTCCGGCAAATAAATTTTTTGCTGAAATTCCTTGGTTTGCTTTGGCCCGAGGGCAAAACTCAAATCCGTTGAGTTAATTGCCTGTTTTGAGCGGTTTTTTATGGTGGTGTTCAAGGCAATTGTTTCGGCAAAGTTTCCGAAATTCTTTACGCGAACGGCTGACTCAACCGGCTGGCCTGCCATTAAAATTTTTTGCGGACAGGAAACATCCACAGCATGGTCTTTTTCCCCAAACAATTCAATGCTGTAATTAAATTCGTCAAAGCGGTTTTTTTTGTCCACAGAAAATATTTCAACCTTTATTTTGTGAGTTCCGGCATGCTTTGGAAACCAAGCCTTTGACAGTTTTATTTCCATGGGCTCTTTTAACGGATAGGAGCCAACTTTTTCCTCGAAAAAGTATTCCAGTTCTTTTCCTTGCCAGATTTTGGCTGAAACCAAAAAATCCTGCGAATTGCCGGAAGCATTCAAAAGGAAAACAACCAGTGAAAGCTCCCTGTGAGAAATGTCAATTGGGTTCCCTGTAATCAGCTTGTCTTCAAAACCCACGCTTGCCACTTTTGGGCCAAAAGCCGGAAAACCAATTTTTGAAAAAAAACCGCTGTCAGAAAACACAAGGGACAGGACCAAGAACCCAAAAAAAGATAAAAACATTTTTTTCATTTTAGTTCTAATTATGGTTTTGGGCAATAAAAAAGTTTCTTTTGCCAAAAACCGGTTTTTTTTTGGGCAAAAAGCCAAAAAAAATGCAAAAAAAAAACTTTCTTTAATTTTTATGCGGAGGAGCGGATTCGAACCGCCGAAAGCCACTAAGGCACCAGCCCCTCAAGCTGGCCGAATTGACCGCTATCGGACCTCCGCTTTGAGTAAAATAATTCTGGGTTCAATTTCTTTTTAATAAGTTGCTGTAAAAAAAATCCGAAAACGTTTTACTTTCCGAATTCTTCCCTGTAGAGCCGGTTTGAATTATATATAAGTTAGTAATAATAATAAAGTAAGATTAATTACTATTGTTTTTTAAGTGAAAAAACGATAAAAACTTGAAAAAAAAGGGGATGGAAGGGGTTTGAAATGAGCTTGATTACACTGACATTTGGGGACAAACAAAAGGCCAATTCTTATAAGTTCAAGGAGGTCTCAAAGCCGCTTGATGCAATAAAGACAGATGAGACCGGAAAGCTTGAGGTAAAAAAAATCAACCAGTTTTTTGGGGAAAGGAACGTTTACGTTATTGGAGAAGTCACAAGCGGGGTTTTGTCCGAACAGATGAAGGCAAAGTTTGGCGAAAAAACCTGCCTGTTGGTTGAAGTTGAGTCAAAGGTCGGCAACAAGGCAAAAAAAGGAATGCACGCAGGCCTGATGCTTGCCGGAATTGAAAAAGAAGACGTGGCAATTGGCCAAGTCATTGACTTTAGCTACTGATTCAACCGGTTTTTCCGGTTTGGGCCACTACCCATTGTTCAGGAACCCATAGATGTAAATCAGTCCAAGCGCCAAAATCGCAAAAGCCAAAAAAATGTCCGCTGAGTCACCGGAAAATAGCTTGTTAGGGTCAATTATTTCCAAAGCAACCAATAATACTATTACTGAAACCACGACCAAAAATACCCCAAAAGTCACCTGGCGAAGGTTTGTGTCCGGCATTCCTTTAGCCATATTGTATTTAAGTGTTGGATCAAATCATTAAAAACCTATTTTTGGCCAAAAAACCGAATTCTTCAGAAAGCATAGAACACTAC
>CAYIER010000031.1:5331-11356 GCA_964362395.1 uncultured archaeon | reverse complement strand
GTTTCTTCCTCTGTCAGTTTTCCTTTCACGAGCCTTGCGCCGAATTCTTTTTCAAACCCTTTTTTCAGCGAGCCTGAAAGTTTTTCAAACGAAACTTTTTTCCCACACTGCTGCTCAAGCGATGTCACGCGCTGTTTCACATCCTCAATCAGTTTTCCCTTCAATTTTTCGTTCGGCACTTTTAGCAGCGAAAACATTTTTTCAACATCCACTTCCATCAAAATCGTGCCATGCTGCAAAACAGCCCCCTCACGGCGCGTCTGAGCGTTGCCGCTGATTTTTTTCCCGTTCACCACAATGTCGTTGAGCGGCACAAATGTTGCGTCAAGCCCGAATTCTTTCAAGCCCAAAATTATTGGATTGCATATTTTTTTGTACGAGTCAATTATTTTTTCCGGCACGATTTTGCTTTCCTGCGTGCAGGCAAAACTGTAAGTGAGTTCATGGTCGTGAAATACCGCGCCGCCGCCAGTGATGCGTCGCACAAAATCAACCACCAATTCGCCGCATTTCTGCAAATCAACTTCTTGTTCCAGCCCCTGAAAGTACCCAATGGAAATCGCAGGCGGATTCCACGCATAAAACCTCACAGTCGGTTTCCCTGTTTTGTGCACAAGGCGCATTATTGCCTCATCAATCGCCATGTTCTTTGCGGCAGAATTGCCGCCAGTTTCTAGCAGGCGGAATTCTTTGGATTCAACCATTTTTTGCACCTTCTTTTGCTAAAAGAATTGCCGTTGCAAGCCCTTGGCTTGAAATGCCAAACAATTCAAGGCAATTTTTTTTGACAGTTTTTTCAATTTCGTCAATCAAGATTTTTTCCTCAATTTTTTTTCCGCACAAGTCTTTTTCAATCAATTCAATCCCGCTTTCCGGGTGCAAAAAAAAGTCGCCAAAAATCTTAACCGCCATTATTTTGCCGCCATCAAAATCCATTGAAATTTTTACCAGCTTTCCTTCAGGGATTTTGTAAATAGAATTTCCCTTCAAGGCAACCACCGCAGCACCGGTTCGCGCGCTGCCTTAACCGCATCAAGCCTGCGCACCGGAGTGTTCACCGGCGCATTTTTGACTTTTTCCGGCCCGTTTTTTGCTTCATTAAAAATGGTTTCCATTGCCTGCACGAACTCGTCAAGCGTTTCCTTGCTTTCGGTTTCTGTCGGCTCAATCATTATTGCGCCTGCAACAATCATCGGAAAATAAATGGTCGGCGCATGCATGCCAAAATCAAGCAGGCGCTTTGCCACATCAATTGTGGTCACGCCGTTTGGCAGGTTCTTGTCACTTAAAACACACTCATGCATGCAAGTGCGCTCAAACGCAACCGGGAACATTTTTTTCAGCCTTGCCTGCACATAGTTTGCGTTAAGAACTGCGTTTTCTGAAACCCGCAAAAGACCGTTCCCGCCAAGCGATTTGATGTAAGTGTAAGCCCGCACGAGCACGCCGAAGTTTCCAAAATGGCCCTTGACTTTTCCGATTGATTCCTTGCGCGAATAATCAAAAAAGTATTCGTTCCCTTTTTTTTCAACTGTCGGGTTTGGCAAAAACTGGGCAAGTTTTTTCACAACACCAACTGGCCCCGAACCAGGCCCCCCGCCTCCATGCGGGGTGGAAAAAGTCTTGTGGAGGTTTAAGTGCATCACATCAAAGCCAGCGAGTGCAGGCTTTGTTTTTCCCAAAATCGCGTTCATGTTCGCGCCATCACAG
The DNA here is from genome assembly GCA_964362395.1 of uncultured archaeon. Lineage (GTDB taxonomy): Archaea > Iainarchaeota > Iainarchaeia > Iainarchaeales > GW2011-AR10 > JACPKT01. The sequence goes on along the minus strand of CAYIER010000031.1, from coordinate 9,646 downwards.
TAAACAAGCCCGCCTTTTTCGTGCACGATTTTGCATACCTCAACAATGTTTTCCTCAAACAACCCAAGCGTGCTTGGGTTTGTAAGCATCAGGCCAGCGACATCGCTGCCCATTTTTGCGCGCAAATCTGCCCTGTCAATGTTTCCACGCGCATCGCTTTTCACTTCAATCGCATGAAACCCGCACAATGCTGCGGAAGCAGGGTTTGTACCGTGGCTGGAATCAGTCACAAGGATTTTTGCCCTGCTTTCCTTTAGCTTTCGGAAATGCGCCTGAATAACCATTATGCCTGTAATTTCCCCCTGTGCGCCAGCAGCCGGCTGGAGAGTGAACCGCTCAAAGCCGGTTATTTCGCAAAGCATTTTTTCAAGCTCAAACATCAACTGCAGCGCCCCTTGCGAAGACTTTTCCCCCTGTAGCGGGTGAATGAACGCAAAGCCCGGAAAAAAAGCAGTGACCTCGTTGATTTTGGGGTTGTATTTCATCGTGCAGCTTCCAAGAGGGTAAAAACCATTGTCTATCCCGTAATTTCTGCTGCTAAGCCTGGTGTAATGGCGCACAACGTCCAGTTCGCCAAGCTCCGGCAAATTTGCGCCCTTGCGCAAAAATTCATCAGGGATTATCCCTTTTTTTTCCACAAAACCAAGCTCCGGCACTGCAAAGCCCTGCCTGCCAGGCACGCTTTTTTCAAAAGACAGCTTCACTGCAAGGCCCCCTTCAATTCCAGTGCAAGTTCGTCAACCTGCTGCCTTGAATTCAATTCAGTCACGCAGACAAGCAGGTGGCCTTTTAGCTGCGGGAAAACTTTTTCAAGCGCAAACCCAAAAAAAATATTTTTCCCCAAAAGCCTTTCCTGGACTTTTTGCGCATTGCCCACTTTCACCACAAATTCGTTGAAAAAAGGCGCGCCAAAAACGGGTTCTGCGCCCGCCTTTAAAAACTGTTCCAGCGCATAATGCGCAAGCTGCGCATTTGCATTTGCAAGTTTTTTCACGCCCTGCTTTCCAAGAAGCGTCAAGTGTATTGTTGCCGCCAGCGCAAAAAGCGCCTGGTTAGTGCACAAGTTGGAGTTTGCCTTTTCGCGCCTAATATGCTGTTCGCGCGCCTGGAGCGTCATAATGTAGCCGCGCTTTCCATCCAAATCAACCGTCTCCCCGACAATTCGCCCGGGCAACTGCCGGACGTCCTTCATTTTTACGGAAATAAAACCACAGTGCGGGCCGCCAAAACTCATCGGTATCCCAAAGCTCTGCGCCTCACCGCACACAATGTCCGCGCCAAACTCTGATGGCGGCTTCAACAGGCCAAGCGAAACCAATTCATTCACCGAAACAACAAAAACAGCCCCATTTTCGCGCGCAATTTTTCCGATTTCAGAAAGCGGCTCTAGCGCGCCAAAAAAATTTGGGTGCTGCACAAAAACCCCCGCCACATTTGAATCAGTTTTTTCCCTCAATTCCTTTACCGAAGTGACGCCGTTCTCAAAGGCAATTTCTTCGACCACAAGATTGTTTGCACTTGCATAAGTCCTTGCGACCGCCAGATACTCCGGATTGATTGCCTTTGAAACAAGCAGCCTTGTTTTTTTGGTCATGTTCCGCGCCATGAGCACCGCTTCCGCAAGCGCTTCGGCACCGTCATAAGTCGAGGCATTCGTTGCCTCCATGCCGGTGAGTTCGCAGATGCAGGTCTGCCACTCAAAAATCGACTGCAGCATTCCCTGGCTGATTTCAGGCTGGTAAGGCGTGTAAGAAGTCAAAAATTCGCCGCGCGAAGCAAGCGCCCAGACCGCTGCAGGGATATAGTGGTTGTAAACGCCTGCACCCAAAAAATACTGGTGCGTCTGCGCATTCGCATTTTTTTGGCTTAACCCAAACAACAATTGCTTTGCTTCCTGCTCGCTTAAGCCATCTGGCAGGCTTAATTTTTCATTCAAAAAAATTTCGCGCGGAATGCCGGAAAACAGGCCATTTATTGTTTTCACGCCGATATCTTTGAGCATTTCTTCCTGCTGCTCTTTCGTGTTCAAAATATATTCCATTTAAGTGCACCCAAAGGATTAAAACATTTCAGTGAGAAACGGTTTTAAGGTATTCTTCGTACTTTTTTTTATCCATCAGCGCGTCAAGCTCTTTTTTGTCCCCTATTTTCATTTTAAAAATCCAGCCATCGCCATAAGGGTCGGTATTTACCAGTTGTGGCGAATCTGTGAGCCTTGAATTTCCCTCAACAATTTCCCCGCTAACCGGCGCAAAAATATCACTGACACTTTTGACAGATTCAACAATTGCCACGCCCTTTTTCTGCTCAACTTTTTTTCCCTTCTCCGGCAGTTCGACAAAAACAATGTCAGTCAATGCATGCTGTGCATACTCAGTGATGCCAACAGTGCCAATGCCCCCCGCCACTTTGACCCATTCATGGTCCTTTGTGTATTTTGCATCAGACGGGTTTTCACTCAATTCTTTCACCTCTTTTGTAAAACGGCAACTTTACGATTTTTGCAACCAGCCTTTTTTCCCTTACCTGCACCAAAATTTCCTGCCCAACCCCTGAAAATTCTTTCTTAATAGAACAAAGGCCAATATTCTTTTTTAAAGTTGGCGAAAAACTCCCCGAAGTCACATGCCCAACAGGGCTTCCATCAAATCCAAATGCCTTGTCCCCATGCCTCGCGATGCCCCGCTCAACCATTTCAAAGCCCACAAGCGCCCGTTCAACACCACTGTCCCTGAGTTTTTTTATTGCATCCCTGCCAATGAAGTCCTTTTCAAGGCTCACAACCCACGCATACCTGCACTCAAGCGGCGAAACCTGCTCATCCATCTCATTGCCATACAAATTGAATCCCGCTTCAAGGCGCAGCGTGTCGCGCGCACCAAGCCCGACCGGAACAATCCCGTCTGCCTTTCCGGCTGCAAGCAGCCTTCTCCAGACTTCAACCGATTTGCCCCAGCCAAAGTAGAGTTCAAAGCCATCCTCGCCCGTGTAACCAGAGCGCGAAATTATTGAATCAATCCCGTTGAGGGATTTTTTTTGCTCCCTAAAAGCGTAAAATCCCAGTTCATTCAGGTCAAACGAAACAATTTTCTGCAAAATTTTCTGTGCACACGGGCCCTGAATGTCAAGCTTTCCGATTGAATTGCTTTTGTTTTCAAATTTTGCCTCAAAGCCAAACTTTTTTTTTGCCTTTTGTACCCATTCAAAATCTTTTTTTGTCGTCGAAGAATTGACTACAAGCATGAACTTCCTGTCAGCAAGCCTGTAAACGGTCAGGTCATCAATCACGCCGCCTTGCTCGTTGCACAAAACCCCAAGCGCCATTTTTCCAACCGCCAAATTCGAAATGTCGCGCGAAAAAACCTTTTGCACAAGCGCCTCAGCATCTTTTCCTTCGACAAAAAACTCCCCCATGTGGCAGATGTCAAACAATCCGCACGCGCTGCGCGTCAAATAATGCTCGCCCAAAATATTCGTGTAATAGACCGGCATGTCCCAGCCGCCAAAATCAATCACCTGCGCGCCAAGCGCCGAATGCTCGCCAAAAAGCGGCGTCCTCAAAGCCATAAAACCAGCAAAAAGAAAAGACCAAAAAGGTTTTAATCAGTTTAACAAAACAAATTTTTGTGATCAAAAAATTCAGAAATGCTATTGGGGCAATTGGTTTTCGCTACAGGCATGACCTCGAGCAGGTCAGGTCAAAGCTTGAGAATTTCAAAGAAGCAAACACAAATCAGGGCGTTTCTTTTTCTGGCATCCTAAAATACGGGAAAAGCTTTTTGGGCTCATTTTGGCCAATAAAAGTCAGGACAGGCCAAGGCAATTTTTTTGCAAGCATAATTCTTGGAAAACATGAAAGCCCTGTCTTTTTTGCGTTAAGCCAACAGGTGCCGGGGCATAGGCACCCAAAAATGATTGGCTGGATTGCACTGGCATTTGAAAAAAACGCGGTTTTAATTGAAACAATTCAGGGCGAAAAATGGGAAAAACCCGGCCTTGACACGTTTTCACAGACAGTTTCAGTGCCCTGGGCAAACTTTTTAGTGAACCAAATTGAACGCCACGCAAGAAAACTCGGGTTCTCTGAAGTCAAAATCAGGTATCCAGAAACACTGGAAAATTACAAATTCCCGGCAACATGGGGAACCAAAAAAACGACAAAAGAAATCCAAAGGATAATGAAACACTTTATCCTAAAAGTCGCGGAAACAGCGAGCTATTCCGAGCGCAGTGGCGACTATATTGTCAAAAAAATCTGAAAATGCAAAGTTTTCCACTACAACAAACTGCATTTGTTTTTGAACTATTGCGGCAG
>CAYIER010000031.1:0-5231 GCA_964362395.1 uncultured archaeon | reverse complement strand
AATGCAAAGTTTTCCACTACAACAAACTGCATTTGTTTTTGAACTATTGCGGCAGAAGCCAATGCAACAACGGAATTGATGACGACAAGGCGGCCCCACTGACCTCAATGACCCAAGCTGCACCAGCCAAAGCGACGACAGTGAGTGAAATTTCACCATTCAATTTTTCCATCAAGCGATACCCGCATTTTGGCGAATGCCCTTTTAAGCCTGTCTTTTAATGTGCCCAATGGAATCCCAAAAATATCCCCAAGTTCGCCATAAATTGATTTATGGCCAGCCCTTTGCAGTTCCAAATAAGCCTGCAATATTTCCCTCTCATCATTTGGCAGGGCATTCAGGGCGACCAAAAATTCTTTTTTTCGCCCGGCAATCCCTTCTAATTCGGACAAAATTGTTCCAGGGTCATTCGTTTTCCTATTATGGAGTTCCAAGTTTTTTGCACTGGTTGATTCATGCTTCACCTGAGTGTTCCTTTTCCTTAAAAAATCTACTGCAGAATTTCTGGCAATTGCCGCAACCCAAGGCGCCGGGTTTCTGGATTGGTCAAATCTTTTGGCCTGCTGAAAAATTTTCAGCGCAGAAATTTGAAAAACATCAGCAACATCGCTGCGGCCAATTCCTGCCCTTTTGATTGCACTTCGCATCAATTCGGCATTCGGAACAATGAATCGTTCCATTACTATGCCTGATTTTGCCTTTGAAACAATTCCAGCGCCAACCGCCAATGGGCTGGAAATTTTTCCGCCACGGGAATTTTTTGCACTTCGTGCAGCACCACCTGCAAAACCGGCTTTCCACCTATGCGGATCAAGCTTTGCCATTTAAAAGACCCAAAAAAATAAAATGAACAAATGGATTTTCATATTTTTACATCGCCTTAAGCTTTGCAATCCTGTCATCAATCGGCGGGTGCGTCGCAAACAGGCCCTTAAACCACAGTTTTTGCCCTCTCAGCGGGTCGGCAATGTACAGGTGCGCTGTCGCCTTGTTTGCCACTTCAAGTATTTCCTTGTCATTTTTTATTTTTTCAAGCGCCCCAGCAAGCCCCAATGGGTAACGCGTGATTTCCGCACCGCTTGCATCCGCAAGGTACTCGCGCTGGCGCGAAATTGAAAGCTGAATTATCTGCGCTATTATGGGGGTAAGGATTGCAAGCAAAACCCCGACAACTATCCCTACAAGCATGAATTTTCCGCCTTCACGGCCGCGGTTGCGCCCTCCGCCCCAAAAAAACATGCGCAACAAAAAATCGCTCAACAAGACAGTGATTCCGACAAGCACTGCGGCAATCGCCATCACGCGGATGTCATAATTTTTGATGTGCGACATTTCGTGCGCAACAACCCCCGTTAATTCGTCACGGTTCAGCCTCTGCATGCAGCCAGTGGTCACGCAAATCACCGAGTGCTTTGGGTCGCGGCCAGTAGCAAACGCATTGATTGCAGTGTCATCAATCACATAAACCGCCGGCTTTGGAATGCCTGCCGCAATCGACATTTCTTCAACAACATTGTGGAGTTCCCGAAATTGCCGCATGTCAGCAAGCTTTGCGCCGCTGATTGCGGTAACAATGCCGCCGGAGTAATAGTAGCTCGCAACTATGTAAATTATTGAAAAAATCCCAAAAATGGGCATAAAAATGTAGTCGCCCGAAATGAACGAAAAAACGTAGCCCAAAACAAAAAGCAAAACAAAAAAAAACAGGAACAAAAAATAAGTCGTCCTCTTGTTCCTGGAAATTTCCTCGTAAAACGTCATGACAGCACCCAAAAAAATTATAGGTCGCTGAAATCCGCTTTCACGACTTTCCTTTCGGCTTCCACTGCCTCAAAGAATTCCTTGTCCTTGTAGCCCATCATTCCCGCAATAATGTTGCTTGGAAACTGGGCAATCTTTGTGTTGAACTCCATGACCATGTCATTGTAGAACTGGCGAGCGTAAGCAATCTTGTTTTCCGTGCTCGCAAACTCTTCCTGCAGTGACACAAAGTTCTCGTTTGCCTTCAGTGTAGGGTATGCTTCCGCGACTGCAAAAATTGTTTTCAAAGCACCCGCAAGCATGTTCTCTGCCTTTGCGGAATCCTTTGGCGACTTTGCAGTCATGACCGCAGTCCTTGCCTCGGTTACTTCCGTGAGAACCTTTCTCTCAAACTTTGCATAACCCTTGACTGTCTCAATCAGGTTCGGGATAAGGTCCGCCCTCCTTTTGAGTTGCACGTCAATCTGCGCCCACGCATTCTCGACCTTTTTCTTCAGGCCAACAAGCGAATTGTATATTGCGATGTAAGCAATGATAGCGACTATTGCCACCAGGACAATTATGCCCAAAATCAATTCAAAAGCCATTTTTTTCCTCCAACAAAATTAATTATTATTGATATTATATGGGGTTAATGGTTTAAAAGTTTATTTTAAACAAAAATTTGCGTCAAAATTTCACAAATTCACGGAATTCTTTGGCACGCTTTTCAATGTCCAGATAGTTTGTTTTTTTGAGGGCGTCAAGCGAGAACCCCCCGGCATTGATTGAAGCGGTTGAGGACGCAAAAATCATTGCGCGCCGAACCTCTTTTTCGGTGACCTTGCCTTTTTTTGCAAGGTAACCGACTAGTGCGCCTGCAAAGCAGTCGCCGCAGCCGGTCGGGTCCACGATTTTTTCAAGCGGATAGCCCGGCACTGCAAAATGGCTTTTGTCCGTAAACATTACACATCCATGCTCGCCTTTTTTGATTATTGCAAACTTTGAATCAAGTTCAAGGATTTTTTTTGCGGCAACGACAAGGCTTGGCGTCTGAAACAATTGCCTTGCCTCAGAATCATTCATCAGCGCAATGTCAACCTCTTTCACCACTTCCAAAACATTTTGTGGCTCTCTTTCAATGTAAAAATTCATTGTGTCGCTCACCACCAGTTTTGGCCTTTTTTTCATCTGGCCCAAAACAGCAAGCTGGAGGCGGGGCGAAATGTTCCCCAAAAACAAAAAATCCGCGCTCCGGTAAGATTCCGGAAGCACCGGGTTAAAGTCTGCAAACACGTTGAGTTCAGTTTTCACGGTGTGCGCCTGGTTCATGTCAAATTCGTAAAAACCTTCCCAGAAAAAAGTTTTTCCCTTTGCCCTAGAAAAGCCCTGCATGTCAATCCCTTTTTTTTCAAGCAGTGACTCGAATTCTTTTGGAAAATCAGTGCCAACAACGCCGACAATCCCTGTTTTTGAAAAAAAACTGCTCGCATAGCTTGCATATGTCGCCGAGCCGCCAAGCACGCGCTCAACTTTCCCAAAAGGCGTCCTGATTGAATCAAGCGCAGTGCTCCCCACAACAACGACTTTCACCATTCGACCACTCTTAACAAGATTCAAATTTTAGTCATAACCTTTCTTTTTTGCAATAAATTTTGTTGCATCATAAAAAACTATATGCCAAAAAAACCCAAAAAACCACCCACTCGTTAAATATCCGTGAAAAAATAAATGTCGGAGAGGGTAATACAACATTGCCTCGTTTATTTTGGCTAAAATCCCTTGTTTCACGCAAACATCATCCCTTTTTTGAAAACAATTTTCGCGAAAGCAAAAAGCCAAAAAAAGCCGAGCCGGCGTTTTCAATCACAAGCGAAAATGCCTGCTGCATTGACTGGAAAAAAGTCATTGACTTGAACTGTTCAAGATTGAACTCAAAGTCTGGCGGCAAAGAATATGTTGCGTCAAGGTACCCCTTCTGCCACTGCTCCTCAGTAAAAAAGAACAATACCCAAAAATTCAAAATGATTATTATTACCGAAAACAAGGCAACCGAAACCATTATGACGTTGAGCTGTTCAATGTAATCCCTTGTTTTTGAAAAAAGCAGTGCGGTGACCAATAATGCAGCAAAAAAGGATGATGCAAGCGCAATCAGGCCAAAAACCAGCACTACCGGGGAAATCAGGTCGGCGGTTTCCTGCGGCTGGGAAATGATGTTTGCCCCCTCAAACACCAAAACATTGGCCACCATGAAAATCAGGATATAAAGCCAGTATTTTTTCATTTCCAAAAACACCATCAGTTCCCGCCGCCCAAAATCGCCTTTTTTATCTGCAAAAAAACCTTTTCCGGCCCCATGTTCCCGTCAATTTTTTTCACAAGCATTTTTTTGGAATAAAATTCCACAAGCTCCCCTGCACTCTGGCGGTACAACTCTAGCCGTTTCGTTATAACTTCTGCCTTGTCGTCATCGCGCAAAACAAGCGCTGCATTGTCATTGTCGCATTTTCCATCATTTTTTGGCGGAATGTTTAACCCGTAAATGGTGTGGCACTTCGGGCACTGCCTGCGGGACGAAAGGCGCTCCACGATTTTGCGGTCATTTGTTTCAATCAAAAGCACTGCGTCAATTCCTGTTTTTGTTTTCTTAAAAATCGCCTCAAGAATGCGCGCCTGCTTCATGTTTCGCGGAAACCCGTCCAACACAAAACCAGTTTTTGCATACTTTGGCACATTGGAACTGATAATCTGCGCAACCAGCCTGTCATCAACCAGTTTTCCGGCCTTCATGATTGGCCCTGCCTGTTTTCCAAGGGAAGACTTTTTTTTCACTTCATCACGCAAAAGGTCGCCGGCAGAAATGTGCTTATACCCAAACTCTTCCTCAATCATTTTCGCCATCGTGCCTTTCCCAGTGCCGGGCGGGCCAATCAGGATAATGTTCATCAAAACCAACAAAATCAAACAGCAACTCTATTTTAAAGATTTCTAAAACTTTAAAAAAAAACTAATTCAATAGAAATCATTATTTCGCCAAAGAACTAATAGTACAATGCAGAATTATCTGGAATTCATATATTTGTTAGAGCAGGAAGAATTGCTTGCAGAGATATTTGTTTCCACTTTTGTTGAGTTTATCTGGTCAATCGTGTAATGTCTTTTATTGTATCAAAGTGCCTGTCAAATGAGTAAATTTCTTTGTCGCCTTTTTCCTGCATGCACGCAACTATTTGTGCGTCGGTTAGGCTTAACTCGTTTTTTCGAAAAATTTCAATTGTTTTTATCCAAGTGCTATCTGCGGGCAGTATTATTTCAATTTGCTGGGAAGCAAGGAAAAAGTCAAGGCAGGATTCTGAAACTTTTTTGCCGCTGAGTTTGAAAAGGTAATTTATGGTTTCGTAAACAATTCCTGAAGTAATGTAAATAACAGAGCTTTGCTTTATGCTTGCAAGCGCCATTAATGAACGCGCATGAAACTTGTCATTTTT
>CAYIER010000030.1:8752-11367 GCA_964362395.1 uncultured archaeon | reverse complement strand
GCCAAGGCAGATTTTGTTGTGGACAATTCTGGCACGCTTGCGGCCACAAGAAAGCAGGTTAAAAAGATTTTTGGCCAGATAGTTGGTGGATGAAACTTAGGGCAGTTTATCCGGGGACTTTTGACCCGGTAACGTTTGGGCACATTGACGTGGTTAAGAGGGGTTTAAAGCTCTTTGACGAACTCGTTGTCGGGGTTTCCACCAATCCTTCAAAGAAGCCTTTTTTTTCGCTGGAAGAGCGTGCAGAGCTTGTAAGGCAGTGCACCAAGGGGCTTGCAGGGGTTTCTGTGAAGACATTTGACTCACTTTTGGTTGATTTTGCGAAAAAGGAGCGGGCACAGGTGATTTTGCGCGGGCTGCGGTCCGCAAGCGATTTTGGCGGCGAGTTCACAAAGGCAATTGTGAACCGAAAGCTAAACAGCGGGATTGAAACGGTTTTTGTGATGACCAACCCGGACTATTTTTTCATCAAGTCAAGCGTTGTGCGCGAAATCACGTCTTTTGGGGGTCTCGTGGGAGGTTTTGTCCCAAAACCGGTTGAAGTGGCGCTGCGCAAAAAAATGGGCAAAAAAACTGCATAATTTGGGTGTTTGCTATAGGTTTTAGAGCCTTTTTGCCCTAAAATATAAGTCATGGGAATCAGCAGCGCTGTGGGCCTTGGGTCAAAAAAGCTTGTCCAGACCTCGACAGAGCAGGCAATTTTGCGCAACATTCAGGCGCTTGAAGAGGAACTGCAGGATGAGGCTGGCTTGTCGCGGCGGGAAGAGATAGTTGACCAGATAAATGACCTGAAGTCCGGCATTGCGTCGGTTGGCTCGAATTTGCCTTTTTTGGAAAAGCAGGGAATGGCAAACGCCGCCCTTGAATTGAAAAAGGAAAACAGTTTTTTGCGCCAAGAACTGCAAAAAGCGCTGCGCGGGAAAACCGTTGCAGATGGTTTCCAGCAGGACATTGACAAAAGCAGCGCGGCTTTTCGCCTTTACAGCCTGCTTTTGAACAAGTATTCTGATTTGATTAACGAGTTTGAGAAAAAGACTGTCGGCGAAATCAAGGCAATGGTGAACGCCGATGACCTGACCGTGCAGAGCCTGGTGCAGGATTTCAAAAAAGAGGGTTATTCTTTTGAAAAGGATTATTTTGAGGCGGCAAGAAAGGCGTTTGCTTTTATTTCAAATGAAATAATTTTTGTGCACGTGGACCTTGACATCAACTTTTGGCTTTCGCCAAAGGAAATCATGAACAAAAAGGTCGGCGACGACGAGGACCTCGCGGTTTTTTTGTGCTCTCTGCTTTGCGCGCTTGGGGACAAGAAGGCTGAAGTGGTGATTGCAGAGCTGGAGAACATGTCAACGCACGCGTTTGTGGCAACAGAAATCAATGGCAAAATGTTTTTGCTTGACCCGAGCCAAAAGCACGGTTTTGCCGAATTTTCCGGGGACAAGGCAAGTGTTTTGGCGCAGTACTATTTTGGCAATTCAAAAATCAAGCGGTTTTTGTACAGGTTCAATTTTGAAAAATATGAGCAATTCGTGTAAATTTGCCTGCCGGTTTTTTGCGCAAAATCATTTTTTGCGGAATTGGCTTATTGTTTTGCCCAGCTGTGTTTGGTTCAATAAAATGTTTTTTGCGCCAAGGTGCCGTATGACTGACGACGCATTTGCCGCCCCTGCTGCCAGCGCGTAACCGGTTTGTTTTCCTTTTATCATTGATGCAACGAATGCGCAGCAAAATGCGTCACCGGCACCGGTCGTGTCTGCAATTTTTACGCTGAATGCTTTTTGGAAAAATGTTTTTCCCCCGCTTTGCGCTGCGCTTCCGTTTTTTCCATCAGTGATTACCGTGATTTTTGAGAGCTTGCTTAACTCGGAAAGATTGTGCGGGATGCTTTTGCTGCCGGCAAGCATTTGCGCTTCCTGTGCGTTGAGCAGCAGCACCGTGGTTTTTTTTAATGTTGGGGCAAGTTTTTTGAGGCCGCCTGAAAGTTCGGCGGAGCCGATATTGAGGGCGACATTGATTTGTTTTTTGTGCGCAAACTCAACGAGTTTTTTTAACAGAGCGGGCTTTGCATGCAGGCTTGAAATGTAAAACCATTTTGCGTTTAGTTTTTTCCACGGGACGTGGTGTTTTGCAAGCGCGTTAAGTGTTTTTGAATAATTCAGTATCACCCGGTCGTGGCCAAAGCCTGTAAGTATAACGGAGCAGGAGGTTTTTGCTTTTTTGTCGCAAAATGCCCCGAAAGTGTTTACTTTTTCTTTTTTGAGTTCTGCAAGGAGTTCTTTTCCTTCAAGGTCCCCGCCGACAACGGTTACAATCCCTGTTTTCAGCCCGAGGCGGGAAAATCCGGCGCTTGTGTTGGTTGCACCCCCGCCGCTGAAATAATCCAATTGGTTTATTTCAGTTTTTGCGCCAAAAGGAAAACAAATGGCGTTCCCTGCAATTTTTGGGTTTAGGTGCACAAATATGTCGTGTGATGCCCCGCCAAAACAAATTATGTCCATGTTTTCCCCGCTTTTGATAGAAACCTTTACGAAGAAAACTATTATAAATAAGGAATCAATATATTATTCTCAACGCATTGGCTTTTGGCGCAGGCCGCATTGGCTTTTGGCGCAGGC
>CAYIER010000030.1:0-8652 GCA_964362395.1 uncultured archaeon | reverse complement strand
CGCATTGGCTTTTGGCGCAGGCCGCATTGGCTTTTGGCGCAGGCAAACAGCCGGCGCTGCTATTGGTTGATTTTTTGGGGAGATTTTGTGGCTTTGGGTTTTTTTGGCAAAAGAAAGTTTTTGGCATTGTTTGTGCTGCTTTTATTGCTTAACATTTCAGCCATTGCATTTTCGCCGATTAGCGCGCAGGGCGTTTTTGCCGGCGCCGGATTAAAAGAATTGCCAACTGCACCTGTGAAACCAGAAGAATTGCTGCTGCAGGGAAATTCCCAAAAGGCTTCACTTTCACAAAACTTTGTGTCCTGTTCGACCGGCTGGGAAAAAACAGAGACCCCGGATTTTTATTTTTGCGCTTCAAAGAAAAAATACGAGTTCTGCGAATCTTTTGAGCTTGACGGGAAAAAATGCAACAATTTCAATGGCGTTAAAAGCGGCGGGGACTGGGTAAAGCTTGACCTTGGGGGCGGCCAGTACAGGCAGGTGATTTTTTCAAACAAAGCAATTTTTGAGGAAGACCAGTCAGGAAAAAATTTTGTGCCGTTTTATGAAAAACACAAATTGTCAGTAAAAGACGGCGACTTTAAAATGCAGTGGGGAAAAAACAACAACGACGCGGAAATAAAACTTTCTTTTGGCATTGGGGGGGAAGTTTACACCATTGCCGGGTTAAAAACCCTTGATGCAGGAATTGACGTGAAAAATTTTGCAAAAAACCTAAGCGGCGGGACAAAGGTCTGGTACGAAATAAAAAATGTTCCACAAAGCATCCGCGGCAAGCTTGAATTTATTAAAATGTTTTTTGCACCGCAGGCAGGATTCCAAAAAGAACAAATAAAAAAAATCGAGACAGACACAGGAATCGAAACCACATTGCCGGAAGGGTTAAACTTTGATTTGTCTGATTTGAAAGAAAATGGTTTTGATGTTTCTTTTGAAAACGATTACACCCTCATAATAAAGCCACCACAGGGAGGCTGGGGCGAAAACATTGTTTTGGACCCGGTTTTCCAATCCCCTAGTGTTGCAGAAGATGTTTCAATTGGGACAAGCACAACAAATAGCATGAGGATTTTCATGAAATTTAACATCAGCTCCATTCCTGCAGGGTCAACAATTAATTCAGCGGCACTGCAGATGAATGTTGCCATAGACGCGGATGACGATGATTATACTTTTTACCGCCTGGACCAGAATCAGGGCTGGACAGAAACCAACACTGCGGCACAAATTTGGGCAATGCACACAGGGGTCTTCCAATCGGCCACAGGCTGCTATGCTGCCACAGGAGACCAGAACTGCGCCATTACAACGGTTTTTCAGGCAGCCTACAATGCTGGTGACTCGAACTTTTCTTTCAGAATGGAAGACCCTGACACCAATGGCTCGACTCCGACTGCAATAGACAATACGACGGCTTTGTACACAGGAAATTTTGGGGCCGAAGCAAATTATAAGAGTTTTTCTTCATCAGAAGGAACCACTTCACCGGTTTTGTTTGTCACCTATGCTTTGCCTGCTGCGCCACCAGACGTTAATGTGACAAAAATTGACGGCTGGCAAGACAACGCGACACTGCCAGTATTCGGATACACACGCGACAAAAACCTCACAATAGACTTTAATATATCAGACCCAAATGATGACCGCCTCACCATAGATATCAACTACTCCACAACAAACACCCAGGGAAGCGGAACAGCGCTATACACAGACCTCAATCTCACCACATCAACACCGGCAAACTGTGACGACCTTGATTTCACAAACACAACTGAGTGCAGCGTGGACTTCAACATTTCAGGGATTGGCGATACCAACTGGTTCATGTTGATAAGGGTTGAGGATGGCAGCGTTAGTTCAAATGACTTTAACGCCTCTGACAACTCGTTTAAAATAGACAACAATGCGCCGACTAGCGCAAGCATCAGCGTTTCCAGCTGGACGGCACTCACTGATTTCACAAACGACACGACCCCGCCGCTGACGCTTTCTGCAAGCGATGCAAACGGCATGGCGTTCTCGTGCAACGGCACCTCTTACTCTTCTTATGCAGCATACGCTGCGAGTTACAGTTCCTTTGACATCAAGCCAGCAGACCAGCCAGTAAACGGCTGCGGCACTACGGACGGCAACAGGACACTTTATGTAAAATTCCAGGACACAGCCGGGAACACGGCCACGGCAAGCGCTTCTTCTTTCACGCTTGACGCCACAAATCCTTCGCTTGGCACTCCTTTGCCTTCAAGCAACACCACCACAACTAACACAACACCGGATCTAAACGTTCTTGCAACCGAAACCAACATTTGGCACTGCACGGCAACACCGTACGTGAATGGCGCAGCACAGGCAGACCAGAACGTGACAACAACATTAATTGGCGGCACAAAGGGGTGCTTTTACTCGCACAGCACTGCCTTAAGCGGGAATGACACCATTAAGCTCCAGTTCAGGATGCGCGATCGGGCAGGAAATTCCGCAGACTTGAACACTTCAACCTACACGATTTCCACAAACTCTGCACCGGACGTGAACGTGGCCAAGATTGACTCTTATGCAGACAGCACAGGATTGCCAGTTTTTGGCTACACGCGCGACGGCAATTTAACAATAGATTTCAATGTATCAGACCCAAATGATGACCGCCTGACAATTGACATTAATTATTCAACCGCAAACACCCAGGGAAGCGGAACAGCACTATACACAGACCTGAATCTGACAACTTTTGCCCCAACAAATTGTGACGACTTAAACTTCGCAGACAGCACAGAATGCTCGGTTGACTTAAACATTTCAGCAATAACAGACAACAATTACTTTATACTAATCAGGATAGAAGACGCTAGCCTGAATGACTTTAATGCAAGTGACAATTCGTTCAAAATAGACAACAATGCGCCAACGGCTGCAAGCATTTCAGCTGACACAGCCAACTGGGCATGGCACACGAATTACACAAACGACACAACCCCCGCACTTACAATTTCTGCAAGCGATGCAAACGAAATGGCTTTTTCGTGCGATGGCACAACGTACTCTTCGTATGTGGCTTATGCGGCAAGTTATGGCAGTTTTAATGCAAAAACCGGGAGCGGGTGCACTAATGCTGATGGAAACAAAACCATCAGGCTAAAAGTAAGGGATTTGGCGGGGAACACTTCAAGCGCTGCCAGCACCAGCCCGTCATTTGTTGTTGACGCCACTGCGCCGGCTGTTGTGTCTTTTGACCCGTCCATTTCTGCATCAAATTTGGACACGACTCCGCAGTTTAGCGTGAATTTTACTGAGTCAAACAAGTGGTACTGCACTGTGCGGCCGTTTGTGAATGGCGTGGCGCAGGCAGACCAAAATGTGGCGATTATATCAGCACTCGAACTGAAAGGCATGGAAAATGGCGCCAAAACCAGCGAAGCATTGTTTTCCACTGCAAGCTTTATTGGTTCAGACGAGCTTGCCTGCGCTTACACTTCGCCGGCACTAAGCGTGGGTGACACTATTTTGGCGCAGTTTTTGATAAAAGACAAAGCTGGCAATTCAACTGACCAGAACACTGGCACTTATACCATTGGACAGGGTGCAACAAACAGCGGTGGCGGACAGGTTTGCGGTGACTTGGTGTGCAATGGAACGGAAACGTGCAAGACTTGCCAGACTGACTGCAAAACCTGCCCGGCGCCCTCGCTTTGCGGAAACAACTCGTGCAATGCTGGTGAAACTTATTACTCTTGCCCATCAGACTGCCCTCAGCCTTCACAAACCTGCCAAGAGCTTGGCGGGACAATCTGCACTCAATCACAGGAATGTTCAGGCGGCCTGCTGAATGCAACTGATTCGAAAAAGTGCTGTTTGGGAACTTGCTTTGCTGACCCGGACCTTAGCGTTGCCGCTTCAAGCAGTGCAGTTGTTGCAGTAGGCCAAATGGGGACTGTTGCTGTGACAATTTACAATAAAGGCGGCAGCGTGGGGCCGTTTGATGTGGTTCTAAGGGAGCCTATTGAGGGAAGCCTGCCGCAGACTAAAAGCATAACCACTGCACCGCTGGATAAGGGAGAGGCACAGGGGGTTGCAAGCCTGCAGGAAACAACAAGGCTTGTTTTACGCCAAACCGTCAATGGCTTGAGCGCCGGAAATTCTGCCACAATCACTTTCCAGGTGCCGTTTGACGGCAAGTGGCTTTACACTTCAAAGGACTTTTTGGTTGTTGTTGACCCAAACAATCTGGTGAAAGAAAAAGACGAGAGCAACAACCAGACGACTGCAAGGCTGTATTTTGGCGGTGATGAATTATGCACAAACCAGGCAGATGACAATGGGAATGGGGAAATAAATGAAAATTGTGGAGTCCCTGATTTGCTTATTAAAAGCATCAGTGAGCCAAAAAGGGTTCTAAGGCTTGGCCAGCCATTCACACTGCAGTACAATATCACAATTGAATCCAGGTATGCGTGCGCCAAAAATTTCAAGGTCGATGTTTACCGTGACTCTGCTTTGGGGCTGTCAACGCAGGATCCGCCGCTTTCAACGGTTGTTGTTGACGAGCTTTGCCCGGGAAAGAGCAAAACACTGCAGTTTGAGTACAAAGCAGAGCCCAGCAGGGGGTCTGGGACGCTTATAATCCTGCAGCAAAAATTTTTGGCGGCAAATAATACCCCGAATTTGCGGGTAATCCTTGACTCGGATAATTTCATTATAGAAACAAATGAAACAAACAACTTTGCACGGTCAGTCGTTTCATTGCCCGAATTAAGGGCAACTGTAAGCGCCCCGCAAAGCATTTTCTATGGCGGGGAAGCGGAAATAAACGTGACAATTTTCAATGAAGGGTTTGCCGATGCAGGGGAATTTAGTGCCGGGTTGTTTGTAAATACCGGCCCAGCCAGCATTTCCGCCAAGCCGCTGCAAGAGCAAAAAATTTATTCTTTGGCGCAAGGTGAAAGCACGCAGCTTGTTTTCAAAATCAATTCAAGCGAAATTGCGGGCACAACACCTGCACAATCAGTGAAGTTTTCGGTTGCAGTAGACTATCTTTTTGAAGTTGAAGAGCAAAACGAGCTGAACAATGCTGAAACCGGCGTTTTTGAAATAATCAATGACCAAGGAGAGATATATTATTATGACTCAATTTTGGGCAGAAGTGACCATTACTTTGAAGAGGAAATATTGGTCGGGTTGTGGGCAAAAAAAGGCTACGATTTGCAGAATTACAAATTCATTGCAGACGGAACAGAGCTTCCGGCAAAAATAAAGCAAATAATAACAGGCCTTAGCCAGGCAGATGACTTTGTGATATTTGAGGCAGACCACTCGCTTTTGCCGCAGCCAGCGCCTTACAGCCTTGCAGTCACAAAAGATGGCGCACAGATATTTTCAAAGGAATTCACAATAAGTGGCATGACGCTTGAAGAAATTTATAATAAGGCAAACAGCACAAGTTTATTGCTCAAAATTTCTCCAATGCACCTTAAACGGATGCATTATGAAAGGATCAAGGCATTGAACACGGCATGGTGGAACATATGGTTTTATGGGGCATGAACAAAAAAACTGCAGCCGTAATCGCGTTTACATTGCTTTTTGCAGCACAGGCATCTGCAATTGAGTCAGAGCTTGTTTTGTCAGTAAACAATTATAACCAGTTGTTTGTTGAAAGGCTGCTTGACGATGACGGAAGCATTGGGCTGGTTGACGTGTGCATTTTGACGCTTGGAGAGCTTAGTTATGGTTTGGGCCGGCCAACTTTGTCGGAATGCCACCAGTTTGAAAACGTGATTGAAGGGCAGGTTTTAAACATTGAAGTGGCAAAAGAACTTCAGACAGCAAACCTTGCGCCAGCAGAGGCAATCAAAGGCCTCAGAAAAATTTCTTTCGCGGTTGCGTCAGTACTTAATCCAACTGAATGCATTGACCCAATAACCGGCTTTCCGCTTGAATCAAACCTGTGCGGGTCAAGTGCGCCTGTTTGCGGGGATGGGCTATGCTCAGGGGAAACATGCGGGTCCTGCCAGCTTGATTGCGGGACATGTGCGCCCACACCCACCCCGGATGTCGCGGCAGCCTACTATAATTTTGCCGATTTTGACGGCACAGTCACAAACGCCAAATTTTTGATTTTCGCATCATCGCCGGTAATTGCGCCTGCAGTAGAGCAGGTGGGCGAGGCACAAACAGAAAACAGGGTGCTGTCAAAATCATTGGCACCCACGATTTCGGAAGACAAAAAAAGCTTTTTTGTGGATGCAAAAGTAAAATTCAACGATTTTGCAGCCGCACAGCAAGTTGACTACCTGTGGGCAATAAACAACGGGAGCCTTTTGGCAAGGCAACCAATGGCCCTTGGGCCTGACGGCGAATGGCACGCAAAAATCGGGCCATTCAAAGAGCCGGTAAAAATCCATTCATTTATTGAGGCAACGCTTCCAGGCAACAAAAAACACCTTGAAAGCCTGAACCCAAGGCTACTGTACCTGATTACCCCAGACGGGAATGGAACCTGCAAAACCGTCACGTTTAGTTCTACAGCAAAAAACACAACTGTACCTGCCACAAATTCTGGCCAACAAGTTTCATTCCAAACCTCGCAGTCAGCGCAAGCAGGCTGGAGCGGGGACGTTTCAAGAATAAAGATTTTTCCACACCCGCTTGAGCCAAACAAATTCAAAGTGGATGAAATTATTGATGACAGCGGCACAATTGATTTCCTAAACATATTCGAAATTTCCGGCAGCCAGGCAAGCGTTTATGCTTTTACAAACGTTTATGTAGGCAAAACTTTGACGCTTTCTGCAACTTCGCCAAACAGGACAGTTGTTGACTTGTCAGGCACCCCAAATGTGGGCGCTTTGGCGCAGAGAAAATTGTTCTATAATTTCATGGACACCGATTACCCTGTCGGCAACCTTAACTTTTTGCTGCCACTGGAGGCAAGTGACCTTGTTGACGCAACAAAATTTTTGCCGGCTGACAGGACAACACCCATTGAAAACGTTGAAATAGACGTTGTGCCACAGCCAGACTGCACTTCCTTCAAATTAAGGGTCAAGGCAAAAACTTCTTCACAGGCAGATGTGCAAAAAGTTTTCTTAAAGTATGGCTTTAAGCATTATTCTCTTGATGAAGAAAGCGGGGCGCTAAGCCAGATTGCAATCCCAGCCGGGCAGGCAACCTTGCCGGCAAGCAATGAATCAGTGCTGGAATTGCAGGGAACAGGGGAAACATTTGAAGGCGAAATCGGCCCCTTTTCGTCTTTTTTCGAATTTTTTTCAAGGGTATATGCTGAAGCCGGCGGGGAAACTTCCAACTGGCAGAACCCTTTTTCCTGGTTTGGAATAGAGCCCGCAGTGCAGGTGCCACAAAAAGAGGAAATATGCGGCAACAAGCTGGATGACGATGGGGACGGGAATGTGGATGAAGGGTGCGTTCAGATTCCAGAACTCGTGTTTGTTGGCGAAGCAATGATCCCGTCATTTGTAACCGCGGGGGACAGGATAAATGCCTCTGCAACAATAAAAAATTCTGGGCTGTCAAACACAACTGCTTTCCAAGTGTCATTTTACCTTAATGAACAGGCCGTTGACTCAGTGCAATTGGAAACACTTGTGGTCGGGGAAGAGACAAGGATTGATTTTTCAATTTTTGACTCAATCGAATTTTTGGGGATAAACAATGCAAAAATTGTTATTGACCCGGCAAACTCTGTCCCCGAACTAAACGAAAACAACAATGAATCGCTAGCAGAAGTGGCGGTCGGCTACAATTCTTTCAATATTGTGCTCAATTACAACAAGGCGGATTTGATTGGCGACACAAGGGAAATCCGGGCATTTAGCGTGCAGGGCGGCCAGCCGGAATCAAACGTAAAGGCAACAATCACTTTCCCGTCAGGCCAAAAACAGGAAGTTTCAACAAACACAAAAGGGCTGGGCAGCTTTTTGCTCAACCAGCCAGGCACATATGTTTTGTCTGCGCAAAAAGACAAGTTTGACGCGTTCGAGGCATCATTCACTGTGCCAAAAATCACTTTGCAAAACATTGCGCAGCGCTACGACCTTGGCGCGCCGGTTGCATTCATTGTGGAGACTGACGCAGGGAAAAAAGTCCCGGATGCATCCATTGCAATAAAGGACCCAAACGGCCAAGTAACAGTTTTGCGGCTTGACGCGGCAGGGCAGGGAATTTTCCAGCCAAAAACCGGCGGCACCCACACCATTACGGTTTCAAGGAAAGGCATAAACGTTTTTACCGGAAACTTTTTGGTGGCAGGCGGGGTTGAATCATTGTTCGTTGCGGGCGGGATACAGGAATTATTGTTTGGCTCAATTTCAAGGGACCCGCCATTGTTCATATTGATGATTATCCTGTCAGTGGGCGCGGCAGTGATTGCTTTCTCGAGAAGCAAACTGCTCTTTAAGGTTGGCGCAAAAAGCTCCCGCAAAGAACAGCTTGAAAACGTTGCAAGGCTCGCACTTGGAGTGGTGTTTTTCCTCTTGCCATTCCAGGCAGCAAACATCCTTGGGTTTAATGCAGGGCTTGCCCTCGTGGTAATTGAAGGCCTTGGCGCATTCCTGTTTGAATACTACAAGAAACGGATGGGGAAAGGAAGGCCGGAAATAAGGGTCCGCTAATTCAAATAAAAGCAAACAAGGCAAATTT
>CAYIER010000029.1:0-11731 GCA_964362395.1 uncultured archaeon | reverse complement strand
TGAAAGCGGCCATAAGTTCGACTAACAATTAGGCCATAAGTCCGGCTACGCTACAGCTAACATCCCAAGGCTTGAAAGCAAACCCAAAATAAGAAAAAATTTTTTCGATTTGGGGCTGTTTGTTTTTGCTATGCAAATGCCGAAAATAAATGTCAAAAGTGTTGATATTATCAAAAGGGGAATAAATTCGATTGCCCAGGCCGAATAAAACAGGTAGCTGCTTATTAGTATTATCAGCCATCTGATTTCTTTTTTTACAAAAAAATACAAAACCCCAATTACCATTAAAAAGATTACAAAGTAAACCAGATCCAAAAACATAAATAATCCAACAGGGCATCATTTAAAATATTTTAGTAAATTTTCCCTTCAACGAATTTTTTTGCTTCCATAATGCATTCATCGGAGTTGGTGTACTCCCAGTTCCCGAACCGGCCCAGCGAGTGTATGCCATGCGGCAGCAGGAATTTTTTTAGCGCCGTTACTATTTTTTCGTCACCAGTTTTCAGGAGAACGTAGGCATATTTCAGTTCAATCTTGTCATGGAAGCAAATGTTTTTTTTGCTTTTGATGAAATTGGCCTTTACCAGGTCGTCAATTATTTTTTCTTTCGATTCATCGCTTGAACACTCCGCCTGTATAAGGATTTTCCTTTTTGGGGCCACGGTTTTTGAGAAAGCTGAAACGTTTGTCAGGCGCGTGAATGAAACATCCTTGTCCGCATAATAAGCCCAGTAAAAGTCCTGCAGTGGCTGTGAATCAAGGCCAAACGAGTGCACCCAAATTGTTTTGTTTGAAAGTTTTTTGGCCAAATTTTTTAGTTCAACCGGACAGTTTTTTATTTTTTCGATCAGTTCCGGGAGCGGAATTGTTGAAACAAGGCGGTCAAATTTTTTGTTAGCACCGTTTTTGAAGAAAACAGTTTTTGTGTTTTGGTCAATTGATTCAAGTTCCATGCCAAGGTGCACGGGTGATTTGACGCGCTTTGCAAAAGCTTTTACGAGCTCCTCAAACCCCCCTTTTTTTGGATATGCCATTGAAATGTTGTACCCAAGTTCGCGCGAAAGCGGCTGGTTCAAGTTTTTTCTGGCTTCTTCCACTGAAAGTGCGGGGCTTCTCCAGCTGATAAACCCTATTCCAAGCTCTTTTGCGGGGCACCCGTATTTTTTTTCGTTGTAGGGGATAAGAAAATGCTCAGCAATGCCTTTTCCGAATGTTTTAATTGTCCAGTCATGGAAATTTTTTGGCTTTTGCTTTATTTTTTGTGCCGCAACAATTCCTTCAAAGCATTCTTTTTGAACCTGCAGTGGCAGGGCATAAAGGCTTGCCTGGAATGGGTAATTTACGTATTTTCCGGCAAAAAAAATTTTTGGGTTTGCCTTCTGGCGGACAATATTTCCGCGAAGGAAAATCCCGTGGAGCCGCCTGATGTATGGCTCTTTAGTTATCAGGGTATGCACTGCGTAATCCATTATGTACCCGCCGGCTTTTTTGCTCCTGCAAAGCCCGCCCAGTTCGCTTTCTTTTTCAAAAATCTCGCATTTTTTGCTTTTCAAATAATAGGCAATGGCAAGGCCTGTTATTCCGCCGCCAATGATAATGGTTTTTCCTTTTCCTGATAGCCTTTGTTTTGCTTTGCCTTGTGCAGTCACTTTTTCACCGCCTCGTAAATTTTTTCCAGCTGTTTGCCTACCTTTTTTAGGTTAAACTTGTCTTTCACAAGCCTGCGTGATTTTTCCGAAAGAGTTTTTCTCATTTTTTTGTCTTCAATCAGTTTGATTGTTTTTTCGGCAAAATCGGCGGCATTTTTTGGCTGTGCAAAAATGACCGCAGCACCAACAAGATTTTTAATGTCACCCACATCTGTTGCAACGCATGGCACGCCAAATGCCATGTATTCAAGAAAGCTTATCCCGATTGTTAGGTCAAATGCAAAGGCATGCGGCGCTATTTTGGTTGCAGCCCACACCTTGCTGCAATCCTTTGGGTCAATTGCGCCAGGCAAAAAAACATGCCCCGACAAATTTTTTTGCACAACGTAATTTTCAAGCGTTTTTTTTCCAGGCCCGTCCCCAAAAATCACGTACCTGAATTCAGGGTGCTTTTCAATGATAAACGGGATTGCGTCAATTATTTCCTTTAGTGCAATCGTGTTCAGGCCTGCAAGGGTTTTAAGGCTGGTCAGCAGGCTTTCCCCGAATTTTTGGCGGATTTCAGACGGGTCTGCGTCAAGGCCATAATCTGTCAGGTCAACTGACGGCGGAATCACGAAAAGTTTTTCCTTTTTTATTCCCCACGGAATCAAATATTCTTTGTGCGGCTTGTCTGACCAGCTTGTAATGGCGTCATAATTTAATTTTGGCATCAAAAATTTTTCTGACAAAAAAATCGCTTTCCCGTGCACGGATTTTGTTTTTGGGGAAAGCATTTCAATTGAAAACACATGCGGTATGCCAAGCTCTTTTTTTATTAAGTGGCCGATTAAGCCCATAAGGCTGTTGCTGTGCGAGTGGACTATGTCTGGCTTGAATTCTTTTGCAAGTTTGATTGCCTTCTTTGCAAAAAAAAGCATTTCGGCCTTGTGGAATGCGTGGTGCCCAAACGTTTTTGTGACGAATGTTTTTGCGCCCGCAAGGCGGAAATTGCACGACGTGAAAATGAAGAGTTCGTGGCCGCGAAACAAAAGCTCTTCAAGAAGTTTTTTTGTCATGCGCTCACTGCCGCCGTGCTCGCCGATTGTGTTTGTAATGAAAAAAAGCTTCACTTCAGTTCACCTGCATCTGTGCCTTCATTTTCAACAGGCCATGCATTGCATCCGACATGTTTATTCCAAGCGAATTGAGTTTTGAAATGTCCATGTTTAACTTTTTAGGGCGCATTGCTTTGTGGCCAGCTTGCGCCCATGTGCCGGGCTTAATCAGGGACTGGTCTAGACCAAACGCTTTTGCGGTTTTTTTTGCAAATTCAAGCCTTGTCAGGTTTTCAAGGCCAGTTGCGTGAAATATGCCTTTTTGCTTTTTTTCAAGAAGCGCTGCCAGTGCAAGGGCCACATCATCAGTCAGTGCCGGATTGGATGACTGGTCGGTAAAGCACGTGATTTCTTTCCCTTTGGAAAGATTTTCAATGACAAATTTTGGAAACGTTTGCTTGTCGCTTTTATCATTGAAACCATAAATCGAAGAAGTCCTTAAAATCAGGAAATCGCCGGTTTCTTTTTCAACTATTTTTTCAGCTTCAAGCTTTGACTCTGCATAAATGCTTAGCGGGTTTGGCTTGTCTGTTTCCTTGTATTTTGAGGATTTTTTTCCGTCAAAAACGTAGTCTGTTGAAATAAACACCATTTTTGCGCCGGT
Source organism: uncultured archaeon (assembly GCA_964362395.1). Classification (GTDB taxonomy): domain Archaea; phylum Iainarchaeota; class Iainarchaeia; order Iainarchaeales; family GW2011-AR10; genus JACPKT01. The sequence goes on along the minus strand of CAYIER010000029.1, from coordinate 8,378 downwards.
TTCACGGCAGGCAATGCTGACATTTTCTGTTCCGACGACATTTACCTCAAACGTTTTGCCGCGATTTTCCTCGCACCAGTCAACATCAGTTATAGCTGCACAGTGAATCACGGCAAATGGCTTTTGTGCCTTGATTAATTCTGAAACTTTTTCTTTTTTTGTGGCGTCAAGCGCCAGTTGATTGCTTTGTGCAAAATTGTCTGTTCGGATTACTTCAAATCCTTTTTGGGCAAAAATTTTGCATATTTTTTTCCCCAAAAAGCCGTTTGCACCAGTGACAAGGATTTTTTTCATTAGGGTTTACACCGTTTGGCAAAAAGAAATTTAACAGATTTGCAAAAAAAAAATCAATGTCAGTCAATGAATCCTGTATAAATGCAGTTCTGGCATATGAGGCTGTTGTCAACTGTTTTCCTTGCAATGATTTCCCTTGATTTCTGGTACTTTTCGTTGTTCCAGATTGCCTTCATGCTTCCTTCCTTGAATGCATTGCCCACGTCTGCCTGTTCTGGGTAAATTCCGCAGCATGGTGAAACAGAGCCGGACGCATTGATTACCGAGACTGTCCACGGGAAGTGGCAGTATTTTTTGCGGAGCTTTCTTTTTTTCTCCTCGTACTGGTATCTGGAGAACTTTTCGTCAGTCGGAAGGTATGCCTTAAGCGAGTCGACTTTTTGCTCGTCTGAAAGAAAAATTTCCTTTCCAAGGTCTGCCCGAACCGGTGCGATTATCAGGTTGTCGGCGCCGATTTCTTCCTTGAACTTTGAAAGCTCAGGCAATTCGTGCTCGTTGTGCTTGAATACAAGATACTGCCAGTCAACGCGCGGGGTTTTGCTGTTCAGTTCTGTTTTTATTTTTTTGAGCAGTTTAAGGTTGTTTACTACAATTTCAAGCTTTCCTGCTTTCCTGTATTGTTCGTAAGTTTCCTGCTTTATTCCGTCCACTGATGCCCGAAGAATGTCAAGCCCGTTTGCGATTAGAACCCGAACCTGTTCCTCGGTCCAAGGCACGTTGAGGTTTGAGTTAACGCTTGTCCTGATGTTCTTGCCATGCGCGTATTTTATCATATCGTAAATGTACTTGTTTGAAAACGGTTCGCCCCAGTTGTTTAAGTCAATTTCGTAAAGGTATGGCGCCATTTCGTCAATTGTATGCTTGAAGTGGTCAAACGGCATTATTGTGCCGGGCCTTGCTGGGTCAAGCCTTCCTGTTGGGCAAAGCGGGCAGCGGAGCATGCAAAGGTTGGTTGGGTCCATTGATAATTTCAAAGGGTATCCTTTGACTTTTTTGTTTCTGAAAAAAAGGAACTGGCCGAAAAGCATGCACGCGTTGGCAAATTTTTTTGGCGTGAAATACGGCGTAATGATAAATCGGTCAATTGACCTCTTGAACTGGTACCAATAGTAACTCCAATACACAAACAACCACTCAAGAACAAACCGGGACATTTAGTTTTTTTAAAATTTTATTTTTTTTTTTGCATTATATTTTCGGATGATTACAGGTAAATTCTGCTTATTTGTTATTATATACTTTTTGCAGATTTTATAAGCCTTTTTTGGTACAAAGCTAAAAAAACCTTTTTTTGGCGAAAAATCCATGCTTTTAAAACTTGTGCGAAAAAACATATTTGATTGAATGGAAAAAATTCTTGTAACCGGCGGCGCGGGTTTTATCGGAAGCAATTTTGTCCGCTTCTTGCTTGAAAAAAATCCCGGCACAAAAATCGTTAACCTTGACAAGCTCACTTATGCTGGCAACCTTGAAAACCTGCGCGATGTTGAAAAAAACAAAAATTATTCTTTTATCAAGGGAGATATATGCGATGCCGCAGTGGTAAAAAAGGCAATGAACGGGGCGGGTGCTGTCATTAATTTTGCCGCGGAAAGCCACGTTGACCGTAGCATTTATGACCCTGCGTCTTTTATCAAGACAGACATGTTTGGCGCTTACGTTTTGCTTGAAGAGGCACGCAGGCAGGAAGTGAAAAAATTTGTCCAAGTCTCGACTGATGAAGTTTACGGAAGCACTGAGAGCGGAATGTTTTCAGAGGAAAGCCCTCTTAACCCAAGCAACCCTTACTCTGCCTCAAAAGCCGGTGCAGATAGGCTCGCGTACAGCTTTTACAAAACATACGGGCTGCCGGTAATAATCACTCGCAGTTCTAACAATTTCGGCCCGTTCCAATTCCCGGAAAAAATGATTCCGCTTTTCATCACGAATTTGCTGCAAGGAAAAAAAGTTCCGCTTTATGGCGATGGAAAAAACGTGCGCGACTGGCTATTTGTTGAGGACAACTGCCGCGCAATAGAACTGTGCCTTAAAAAAGGGAAAAGCGGCGAAGCATACAACATCGGTGGCGGCAACGAAAAAACAAATATTGAGCTGACAAAAATTATCTTAAAAGAGCTTGGAATGGGTGAAGACATGATTGATTTTGTGGCGGACAGGCCTGGCCATGACAGGCGCTACGCGCTTGATTTCTCGAAAGTGCAGGAACTCGGCTATAGCCCCGTCAAAAACTTTGGCCAAAAAATAATGGAAACAATCAGCTGGTACAAGGAAAACCGGAACTGGTGGAAGCCGCTTATCGAAAAGGCAAAATTGCAGGAGGCCAAGGCGGCATGAGCTTGAAATCCAAGGGTGTTATTCTTGCCGGCGGAACCGGCTCTAGGCTTATGCCTCTGACAAAATTAACGAACAAACATTTGCTTCCGGTTTATAATAAGCCAATGATTTATTATCCGATTAACACTTTTGTGCAGACAGGCATAAAAGAAATCCTGATTGTGACTGGCACCGATCACGCGGGGGATTTTTTGAAGCTTTTGGGCAGCGGCAGGGAATTTGGCGTGAAATTCACTTTTGAACTGCAGGACTCGGCCGCCGGAATTGCGGACGCGCTAAGGCTAGCGGAGGACTTCATCGATGGCGACAGATTTGCCGCAATTCTTGGCGATAACATTTTTGAGGACAGCATCAGGCAGCAATTTGAAAGTTTTTTGACTGGGAAAAAAATGGCACAAATTTTTCTTAAAAAAGTGCCTGACGCGCAAAGGTTTGGGGTTGCTGAACTGAAAGGAAAAGAAGTTGTGTCAATTGAGGAAAAGCCAAAAAACCCTAAAACCGATTTTGCCGTCACCGGTTTGTATATGTATTCGGGGGATGTTTTTGACAAAATCAGGAAGCTAACGCCGTCAAAGCGCGGCGAGTATGAAATAACTGACGTGAACAACGCGTACATCAGGGACGGGCAGCTTTCGGCGGAAGTGCTAAGCGGCTTTTGGAGCGATGCCGGGACATTTGAATCGCTTTATCATGCAGCACAACTGGTTAGGCAAAAAGAGGGCGGAAAATAAATTTCTGATTTTTATGCCAAACGCAAGCATTGTCGTGATGACCCATAACCGAAAGCCTGTTCTTGAAAAGACACTGAAAGCGATGCTTGCACAGAAATTCAGCGGAGAATTCGAAATAATCGTAGTCAACGACGGCTCCACCGATGGAACAGTGGAAATGCTTGGAAAAAAATTCGGAAAAGAAAAAAAAATTATTGCCATTAACCAGCCGCGAAGCCATCCGTGCAGAGCAAGAAACAACGGGATAAAAAAGGCAATGAATGAATTTATCGTAATTATGGATGACGACTGCATTCCTGGAAAAAACTGGCTGCAATGCTTGATTGATGGATTCAGTTCTCCAAAAATTGGCATCGTGAGCTCCTATGATTTATATGGCGGAACCTCAACTGCTTTTAGGAAAAAAATCCTTGACAGAGTCGGCGGGTTTGATGAAGAATACGGCTATTACCGCGAGGACACCGACCTAGTGTTTCGGATCATGGAGAAAGGATTTAAATCAAGGCTTGTGAGGGCGGATTTCCTCCACGAGCACAAAATGGAGGCACCGAAAGGAATTTTTGGAGTTATTAGGTATGCAGTTGAACGCGCAAACTATCACAAAAACGATGTTTTGCTTTTCAAAAAACACCCAAAGAATGCTGGAAAGTTTCTTGGCGTGCGGCTTGGTTTTCTGGTTGACCCAAGAAAGGATTTTGCGGCAGCGACAAACACATGGTGGAAGGGCGGAAAGATGGAGCTTGGTTCTCCCCGCGGAATAGTGTTTTTGAAAAACAGTGGCCTGCTGAATTTTTTTCTGATACTGTTTGGGGGGATTTCATGGGTTTTTCTGGTTAAATTTTTCCGGATAATCGGGAGCCTGAAATTTGGAAAGCTATTGGTTTAATGGCTTTATTTTAAAAGATGCAGGTTTATTAAAAGTTTTTAAAAAGCAATTATTAAGTGATTTGGATTGAAAACAGTCATTTTATGCGGTGGAAAGGGCGCCCGTATGAGCGCCTTGACTGAGAAAATCCCAAAGCCGCTTGTCCAGATTGGCGGGCGGCCGGCACTGTGGCATATCATGAAAATTTATTCAGCGCAGGGTTTCACTGATTTCATTTTGTGCCTTGGGTACAAGGGAGAGGAAATACGGAAATATTTCCAGAAAAACAATTCGGAGAACTGGGACATAGAGTTTGAGGAAACGGGGCTTGACACCAGCAAGAGCCGGCGAATACAAAAAATCAGGCACCTTGTCGGGAAAGAAAATTTTTTCCTTGCATACGGGGACGACTTGTCAAATATTGACTTGAAAAAACTTTTCGAATTGCACGAGAAAAACAAAAAAATTGCAACGATTACTGCGGTAAAAATTGAGTCCCCGTTTGGGGTTCTTGAAACAAATGAAAGAAACGAAATTGTCAGGTTCCGTGAAAAGCCGGTTCTAAATTACTGGATGAACGGCGGGTTCATGGCGTTAAGCCAAAAAATTTTTGGTTACCTGAAATTTGGCGAACTGGAAAAAGAGGTTTTTGAGAAACTGGTGGAAAAAAGCCAGATACAGGCATTCAAGCACAAAGGTGAATGGAAGACAATGAATACTTTAAAAGACAACCAAGAGCTAAATGAATTATGGGAAAAAGACATGGCTTTCTGGAAAATTTGGTGATTTGATGGGTGATTTTTGGGGCGAAAAAAATGTTTTTGTGACCGGCGCTGACGGGTTTATCGGCAGCTGGGTTGCAAAAGGGCTTGTGGAAAATGGCGCAAATGTAGTGGTGTTGGTTCGGGACATAAAGCCTGATTTGGGGTTTGACCTGCACGGCTTGCGTGACAAAATTACTATAGTGAAAGGCGACCTTGCCGACATGTCCGTGCTGCAAAGGGCAATGAATGAATACGAAATTGATTCGGTTTTTCACATCGCCGCACAGGCAATTGTCGGCATTGCAAACAAAAGCCCGCTTTCAACGTTTGAGTCAAATATCAGGGGAACATGGAACATTCTTGAAGCATGCAGATTGTCTGAAAAGATAAGACGGATAATTGTCGCAAGCTCTGACAAGGCATACGGCATTCAAAAAGAATTGCCTTACACGGAAAAAAGCCCGCTTTTGGGAACTTACCCCTATGATGCATCAAAGGCCTGCACCGACATTCTTGCCCGCTCATATTTTGCAACATATGGCCTGCCGGTGGCAGTGACAAGGAATGCAAACACCTACGGCGGTGGAGACATGAATTTTTCAAGAATCGTGCCTGATGCAATCAGGTGCCTGATTGAAGGAAAGCCGTTTGCTGTCAGAAGCGACGGAACGCCGCAGAGGGATTACATGTATGTGAAGGACGCCGCAAATGCATACCTGATACTTGGCACGGCCCTTGAAAAAAAAGAAATCCACGGCGAAGCGTTTAATTTCGGGACAGAAAAGCCCGTGAGCGTACTTGAATTGTTTGAAAAGCTGGCAAAAATTGCAGGAAAACCGGGCCAGAAACCGCAAATACTTGGACAGGCAGGGCATGAAATAGGCTGCCAGTTTCTTTCAGCCAAAAAGGCAAAAAAAATGCTTGGCTGGCAGCCGAAATATTCCCTTGAAGGCGGATTGAAAGAAACAGTTGAATGGTACAGGAAATATTTTTCAAGAAAAACCAATTGAATTCTATTCTTGTACTAAAATTTGTTTTAAAAGAGCAGAAGTTATTTAAAGAAAAATATTCATTTGTATATTCAATTGCAGTTTCACATATATTATATTTGAGTGGTTTTATGAAAATCCTGATGCTTAACCCGCCGTTTTTAAACAAGTTTTCTCGGACAAGCAGGTCTCCGGCGATTTCAAAGGGCGGCTGCGTGTATTACCCGATTTGGATGGGCTATGCCACAGGGGTTCTTGAACAGGAAGGGCACGATGTCAAACTTGTTGACGCAACCGCCGCCTCGCTGACGCACGAGCAGGCATACAGGATTGCCGAGGATTTTTCGCCGGAAATGATTGTCATTGATTCCGTAACTGCTTCTTTTCACAACGATGTTTTTGTTGCAAACAAAATGAAAGGCATGTTTTCGGAATCGTTTGTGATGCTGGTTGGTGACATGGTTACTGCAATCCCGAATGAGGCAATGCAGGCAAGCGACAAAATTGACGCAATTGCAAGGGGGGAATATGATTTTACGGTGCGGGATGTTGCAAGGGAATTAAAGCAGAAAAAGGACTTGTCAAAAGTATTGGGGTTAAATTTCCGCGACAAAGACAACGGCGGCAAAATTGTTGCAAACCCACAGCGGCCATCAATTACCGGCGAAGAGCTTGACAAATTCCCTTTTGTAAGCGACGTTTACTCGCGGCACTTAAACATTGAGGATTATTTTTACCCAAGCGTCCTGTACCCAGAAGTAACGATTATCACGGGCAGAGGATGCTATTATAGGTGCACTTTTTGCAAGTGGCCGCAAACACTTACCGGCCACACTTACAGGTCAAGGAGCATCAAAAACCTCATTGACGAGTTCGAATGGATTCGCGACAACCTGCCGCAGGTAAAGGACATCATGATTGAGGACGACACGCTCACACAGGACCGCACAAGGACAATGGAAATGTGTGAGGAAATCAAAAACCGTGGACTGAACCCGACATGGACGTGCAATGCCCGGGCTGACCTTGATTTTGACGTGATGAAAAACATGAAGGAGGCCGGCTGCAGGCTGATGTGTGTCGGGTTTGAATCGGCAGACCAGCAGATTTTAAACAACATAAAGAAGGGAACCAATACTGCAAAAATCAGGCAGTTCATGGAGGACTCAAAGAAGGCAAAAATTCTGATTCACGGCTGCTTCATGATGGGAAACAATGGCGAAACACAAGAGACAATCAAAAAAACAGTCAGTTTTGCAAAAGAGCTTGACCCCGACACTGCACAGTTTTTCCCTGTGATGGTTTACCCCGGCACAGAGGCGTACAAGTGGGCAGAAGAAAACGGATTTTTGACCACAAAGAACTGGAACGAATGGTTAAAGCCGGACGGCACGCACAACACAATTGTTTCAACTGACAAGCTGTCAGCACAAGAACTGGTTGATGCATGCGACAAAGCAAGGATTGAATTTTACCTGCGCCCAAAATTCATGGCAAGGAAGCTAAAGCAGATAATTTTTAACCCAAAAGATATCCCAAGGACCGCAATTTCAACAATGGTGTTTGCCAAATACTTAAAGCAGCATATAAAGAAATCGTATTTTGCGGCGCCTATAAAAGCACAGAAAACAGTAATTTCACCTTAAAAAAAAGCTTACGTTGTGAATTATGAAGGAGTTTTTTATGAACAAAAATTGTTGCCCGATTTGCACAAAACCAATGATTTCAATTAAAGATCCACAAAAAAACACAGAATATTTATGGCAATGCAGAAACTGCGCAGTAAAAGAAATAACAGAAAAAGTTCAAATAAAAGAAAAAGAAGAATACCAAGCAATGGCTTTTGACAAACAAGCAACAACATATAATAAACTCTATGGGGATAATAGCGAATTTGAAAAAGAAATGGCAGAAAAAAGAAAAATAATGCTGTCAAACGCCCCCCCGTGATACTGCTTTAGATTTAGGCTGTGGCACAGGCATTTTTTTAAAACTCATTTCAGAAAAAAACAGAAATGTTTTTGGAGTTGACATTTCAAAAAAAATGTTAATAGAAGCCCGTAAAAGAAAAAGAATAGAGAACCTTTCAAATGTAAAAATACTTTATGGAACAGCTTATAATTTACCGTTTAAAGATGAGTTTTTTGACAAAGTTTATTGTATAAATACTTTTTGCCACATTGAAAACAACAAAAAGGCAGTTGAAGAAATTTCAAGAGTCTTAAAAAAAGGCGGAATGGCTTATATAGAATTTTATGATGCCATCAATCCGTTCGTTTTTTTTCGATTTATTGCAAACCCATTTTTCAAAAACCACCCATATGTTTATGGAAACTTTATTCCGACTTTAAAAAAGACTGCAAATAAAAACAGGTTAAAAATAAAAAAATTTCAAACAATA
>CAYIER010000028.1:5060-11764 GCA_964362395.1 uncultured archaeon | reverse complement strand
GCTCCAAAACCTATATTAAAACTTCGAAGTTGGATTCTATTAAAAGGCGTTTTAAATGAAGCAATTGGTCGAAATAACCCAGTCAGAAATGTTTTTGTTCAAAAAAAAGCTCGCAAAACTCGAAAAATTCAAGGGCCGCGGAACCGAACTGATTAGCGTCTACATTCCCCCAAAAACCGACCGAAGCGCAGTCATGGGGCAATTGTCAGAAGAGCTCTCGCAAAGCTCAAACATCAAGAGCCCGCAGACAAGAAAAAACGTGCAATCGGCGCTGCGCAAAATATCGAATTTTTTAAAGGACATAAACTTCAAAATCCCGGACAACGGCCTGGTCGTATTTGCGGGAAACATTTCCGAAACAGAGGGAAAAATGGACATCCGGCTGTTCACGCTAAAGCCCGTGAAACAGCTCCGGACAAGGCTATACTGGTGCGACTCCGCTTTCCACCTAGAGCCGCTCAAAGAAATGGCTGCGCCACAAGAAGTGTATGGCCTCATAGTGATTGACAAAAACGAGGCAACGATTGCTGTCCTTGTCGGAAAACGCTATGACATCATGGGAAAATTCACAAGCAACGTTGCAGGAAAACAAAGAGCAGGAGGGCAATGCCTTAGCTCAGACACACTAATACCTCTTTCAAACGGGGAAATAATTGAAATCAAATCAACACACAACCCATTGCCTATACTGTCAGGCGATTTTGAAAATAAACGCGCAATGAAAACAATTATTACAGACAAATGGGAAACAGAAAAAATCCCCCTAAAAATTGTCACAAAATACCCGCGGTTTGAAATCCAGAGTTCCAAAGACCACACATTTTTTGTCTTTGAAAACGGACAAATTATGAAAAAACCCGCAAGCAAACTTTCAATCGGAGACAAGTTATTGTTTCCAGAAAAATTGCCAGTGAAGGGCAAAGTACAACTGCTCAACACATCTTTTTTTAATTCCTATTCAATAAACTTTGAAGGAAGAAAAATTTTGCTCCAAAAACGAAGAGAAAAAAAATGGCACCAAAAAGAACTCGAAAATAAAATAAGTGCAACACAAACCACAGTATCAGGCCTTGAACGTGGAACAAGAAACGTGAGGCGTGACTTGTTATACCATTATGTTGCCGCGCTTGGGCTGGATTTTGAAGAATTTGTAAAAAAACACTGCAACAAAGTACAAACAAGCACTCTGCCAAAATCCCTAAATCACTCTTTAGCACAAATAATCGGATATTGGCTTGGAGATGGAAATACAGAAAAAGAAAGAGTCTGCTTTTCAGAACAAGACCAGCAAGTTGCCAATTTTTATTGCTCAACGCTAAAAGAAACATTCAACTCAAATACAAGTATCCAATACAGAAAAAACAAGGGATACTACCAGATAAGGGTTTATGGCAAACCCGTTGTCAAATTCCTCCAGTCCGAGTTTCCCGAAAAACACACTGCACGCGACTTAGAAATACCAAAAAAAATCCTTCGCTCGCCAAACAAAGTTCTTGCAGGCTTTCTAAGAGGGCTTTTTGATGCTGAAGGATATGTTTCAAATAACAGGCTTGGATTTGGAGTCAATAACAAAAAACTAGTGCAGCAACTCCAGTTAGTTTTGCTGCGCTTTGCAATAATTTCATCTATTCATGAATATGATAATCGAAAAAACCCTTATACAAAAAACCACCGCTTCACTTTGCAAGTATCTGAAAAACAATCATTAGAAATTTTCCAGGAAGAAATCGGTTTTTCTTCGGAAAAAAAGAGCCACAAACTGCAAAAAGCAGCCCAAATGCTTGCAGGAAAAAGCAGTGTACGCCAAGTACTTGTACTTGGAAGCGACATCAGAAAAATCATAGAAGAATACGGGTGGAACAAACAACGTTTTATTGAAGCAAACATGTTTTTGCAAAATAAGCGCAAAATAAGCAAACAAGCATTCCAAAGGTCAATAATAGAAAAAGCAAAAACGCACCCAAAACTTCAAGAAGCACTTAAAAAATTTTTGCAGTACGAACTACTCCCTGTTGAAATAGCAATAATACAAGAAGGGCAAAAGCCAATCCCAATGACTGACATAAGTGCCCAAAACCAAAACTTTCTTGCACAAGGTTTAATAGTCCACAACTCTGCCAAGCGCTTTGAGCACCTGCGCGAAGAGGCAGCACAGGACTTTTACAAGCGAATAAGCGAGAAATCAAACGGAGTATTTTTGCCCTACGAAAAACTGCTCAAAGGAATAATAATCGGCGGCCCCGGAATGACAAAAAATTATTTCATTGACAAAGATGTCATCGATTACCGCCTGAAAAACCTCATCATCGGGCGCCTTGACACATCATACACCGACGAATCAGGAATACGCGAAATGATACAGATGTCAGAAGAAATACTGCACAACACCGCAATAATAAAGGAAAAAAAATTCCTAAACCGCTTTCTGGAACAGATTGCAAGGGACGGCCTGGCAACTTTTGGAGAAAAAAACGTGCTTGAAGCAATCGAACTAGGAAAAGCGGACACCGTGCTTTTAAGCGAAAAACTCGAGTACCCCGTGTACAAATTCCAGTGCACTGCATGCAGCGAAGAATTCGTGGTCGTCGCAAAAAACCTCAACTACAGCCCAAACACCCAAAAATGCAGGGAATGCGGGTCACCAAACCTTGAAACACTCGAAGAACTGGACTACCTGGACTACATGCTCGAAAAAGGCCAGCAAACCGACGCAAGCGTCGAACTGATTTCAGTAGACACGCCCGAAGGACAGCAGTTTTTGACTTCCTTTGAAGGAATCGGGGCACTGCTGCGATACAGGTAGCAAGCCCGTTGCGCCCCCTTACCTTTACCCTTCCAGGGCAGGCAAGGCGACAGGGCAGGCGGCTGGTTCGCAAATGTGTCCCGCCTTCCCTTAACAGGGCAAGCGACGGGACGGCAATATTTCAAGCATATTCCAATTATTTTTGGAAAAAAAAAGTTGAATCAAAAGAAAAAAATGGTTTTATGGAGTTTTACACAAAAACGCCGCCGATTGACGGCGAGATAAAAAGAAAAATGTCGGACTTTTTGGTAAGAGAAATAACACTTGACGGAACCATGCTTGAAATAAAATGCTTTGGCGCAGGCGACAAAAAGGAAACAGAAAAAGAATGGCCACAAAACGCCGACGAAAAAAAAGAGCACCTGATTTTGACAATGGAAAAATTCAACTACGACGCAAACAATGCGGTGCGGATAATTGCAAGAGTGCTCCAAGTGAGCAACAAACGGATTGGCTTTGCCGGAATGAAGGACAAGCGCGCAATAACCGTGCAAAAAATTTCTGTCTGGAAACCCGACTACGAAAAAGTGAAAAACTTCAATTCACGCTACATTGACCTGCGCGACGCACAATGGAGCAACACGCGGATAGAACTGGGCGACCTGAAAGGAAACGCGTTTGAAATAACAATCAGGAACATTTCTTTGGAAAAAATGGAGCTTGAAAAAACAATAAAAAACTGCTTTGACGAAATGCAAAACGGCATCCCAAATTTTTTTGGCAGCCAAAGGTTTGGCGGAATCAGGCAAATCACGCATAGGGTTGGAAAAGAATTCCTCAAAGGAAACACCGAAAATGCGGTAATGCTTTACCTGACCGGGTTGTCCGCACAAGAAGAAGAGGAAATAAAAACCGCAAGGCAAAACCTCGCGCGAACTGGTGACTTTTCATCGGCAACGCACGAATTTCCAGTAAAGTACAGGTTTGAGCGCTCAATAATCCATCACCTATGCAAGTACCCAAAAGACTTTGCCGGCGCTTTTCGAAAGCTTCCAAAAAACCTGGTGTACATGTTCGTGCACGCATACCAGAGCCACCTGTTCAACAGGATAATTGTGGAAAGAATAAAGCAGGGCTTTGGGGTTGCAGAAATCAAAGGAGACGTGCTGGAAGACGGGGTTCCGACAGTCCCGCTTTTTGGGTTCAATTCTGAATTTTCTGGCGGAAAGAGCGGCGAAATTGAAAAAAAAATCCTCAAAGACGAAGGAATAGAACTATCCGAGTTCAAAGTAAAGGAAATGCCTGAACTAAGCTCCAAGGGGAGCCGCAAAAAAATGGTTTTGCACCCAAAAAACCTCAAACTGGCAAAAACTGGGCCGGACGAAATGTATGAGGGGCGGTTAAAAGCAGTTATATCGTTTGAATTAAATAAAGGAAACTACGCAACAACGGTACTTTGTGAACTGTTGAAAAAAGAAATCCTGTGAAAAAATGGAAAACGAAATTTTCCTTGCAATAATTTTTGCGGTTTCACTGCTTGCGGTTTTTGCCTACAAAAAAATAAACGGGAAAAAAAAATTCTGCACCGGGATCGACATAAACAAGGCTGAAAAAAAAGAAATACCGGAAAGCGCAGGAATAGCATTGCTGGTTCCATTCTTTATTGCAATTATTTTTTTGCAATTCACAGGCACTGCACAAAATCTTTTCCCATTCGCAGCGCTTGCAACAATTTTCGCGCTCGTGGGATTTTTTGACGACAAAAAGCACAAATTCAAATCAAAACCAGTGCCCTGGCTGGCAAGAGCCACCCCAATTGCAGCCGCATCACTCGTTTACGCGGCAATGTTTTCCCCAAACATTTTTTGGATAATTCCCCTTGCCCTGTTTGTCGCAGGAACCGCATCACTACAGAACACTTTTGCCGGATTAAACGGGTGGGAAGTCGGAAGCGGATTGATAATCAGCATTTTTGTTTCATTCATTTTAACCGGCTCACCGTATTTTTTGGCTGCAGTAAGCCTGTCGGCAATGATGCTTGCACTGCTTTGGTTCAACGCTTTTCCTGCAAAGGTTTTTCCCGGCGACAGCGGAACGCTATTCATCGGGAGCGCCATTTCCGGGCTGATGGTTTTGACAAAAGACGCTGGCCTGATTGCATTGTCATTCCTTTTTTTCCTCCCACACATGGTTGACTTTTTTTTGCTGAAACTAACCACCAACCGCGCCGACCCAACACAGCAAAAAATCAGGCCATACAAACTGCTGCAAAATAACCAACTCGCAATCCCTGACTACCCGGAAAAAAAAACGCGCTACGATTTTGCAAAACTATTGATAAAAATGTTTGGCCCGATGAAAGAACAAAAAATTGTTTTAATCATCTGGGCAGTTGTAATAGCAAACGGTTTAATCTGGCTTGCGGTGTTTGGAAAAATTTAAGCGCGATTTGAATGCGCCGCAAAACGGTCAAAAAAAGAACTCGTAATGAGGCTTAACACAGTCGGAACAACCAGCCTCACCACGCCATAAACTATTAGCACCGCGCCAATCTGGCTGACCGTGACGGCAAACTGCCCCGGAAGCGGATTGATTGAAAGATAATAATAGCCAACGACTTCCACGAGGCCGATTCCGCGTGGAAAAAACGGGGCACGCTCAAGCACAGAAAAAAGAATCATTAAAACCAAAAAAGACTGCAATGGCAGGTCAATCCCGACTGCAAAAAAAGAAAACTGCAAAGCCAAAAACTCAAAAAGCCAGGAAAAAATGCTCAGCACAATTATTATGAAAAAAGTCTTCAAATCAGTTTTTTCAAGATAAAGCGTGTACTGCTCAAAAAAAGAGCCGAGCTTTTCAAAAAAACCAAGCTCTTTCTTGAAAGAATACAAAAAACCGGCAATGCCAAGGCCCCACTTTTTTTTAAGCGGAGCCAAAAACAAAAATGCCCCAAGCAAAACAATGGTAAAGCCGCTTAGAAACCCAAAAAAAAGCGCGGAATCCATTTTAGTGTTGAACAAAAAAAGGAAAAAAACAATCGAGGTAATAATCGCAATGAAAGAAAATTTTATGCCCTTCACAATAAGGGAAGGCGCGACTGCCTTTGAATAACTCATTTTGTGCACTACTAGTTCCCTCAACTTGATTGACCTCAACGCATCAGAACCCAATTGAATCGGGGTTAAAGAACCATAAATAGACGCCCAACCAATGGCAAGCAACGAAAAAAAAGACACAGGGGTGTGCTTTTTTACAAGGTACGCCCATGCAATTATCCACAAAAACAGTGAAACAAGGTAAAAAACAACTGCCGCAACAAAAAATTCAACACTAATCTTGACAAGGGTTACTCTCGCCTCGGTTAATACCCCCACAACCCCAAACAAGGCAAAAAGGGCAATAAAAAAAATGACTGTTTTTTTTAAAAAAGACTCCAAAAAAACCAGCACCCGCTACCCTTTAACCCGACCAACAATGTTGTTAATCAAATCAACTATTTCCTGGCTGTCAGCAAACATTGTTTTCAAAACCAAAAAAGACACCCTTGAAACATCCGAAAAACTATTGGGTTCAATGACAACGCTGTTTTCCAATACAGTCACCCTTGATTTTGAAAGTGTCGAATCCGGCAACTTGACCAAAATAACTGCATGCGGAGAACTGCCAAAAATGGCGCTGCACTCCGCTGCACTAATTTTCCTGTTAACCAAATTGTTCCCGTCATTGGTGTCACACGAAACAAGAGTTCCCTTTGAGTCAACAGATTTTGCAAGCGTCACAACAAACTTGCCCTGCGCGACAAGAACCGAGTTAAACAGCGTCAACGGCTCAGCCATAAAAGAAGACGAACCAGTCGGCGCAAATTCGGATGAAACAACAAAAGAACTCCTCTGCCCAAGCAATTGCAATTGCCCCCCAGGCGGGCCGATATTTGAAACAAACAAAACGCCGCCCTGCTCAA
>CAYIER010000028.1:0-4960 GCA_964362395.1 uncultured archaeon | reverse complement strand
AGCAAAACAAATAAATTGCAGACGCTTGGAGAAAATTAAAAAAAAGAAAAAGAAAGATGAGGGAAAAATCCCCCATCGTTTTGAAATTTATGACCTCATATCAATTGATTCAACTGCAGAGATGAATGCACTTGCAGATGAAACCGTGTCGTCCGCAGTGTAACCTGCAACAACCCAGTTGCCGCTCTCAGTGTCCTGCCATGGGTCCTTTCCGTCACCCGACGCAGTCAACACATCCCTAATGTTAGAGATCTGTGCGCTGAGCCGATTGACCATATGCCCTCCGACAAGAATCAAGCCGCCCGAAGGCTCTGAATTGTCGAGGAAGACCATCTGACTTGGCACTGCCGCTGGCTCGAAATAATTCTGCGGAGTTGCAACACAAGTATTGCCTTCACCGCCACCGGTACCTGCACCGCAGCTAGCACTGTAGGTTATTTCTTCTACAGTGATTGTAGTGCCTGCCTCGGTTGTGCCTGATTCACCTTGAGCGATTACCAATTGTTCGCCGCCGGTTGTTACCGTAGTGCTGCCAGCTGTTTTCACAGCCAACACAAGCCGCTTTGGAGCGTCTGGCACAGTGAAAGTCACTTCACCGCTGCTGACCATCATTTTGCCGCCGTTGTCATTGTAGGCAACTGATGGCTGTGTCGCTGTCGCCGCGTCTTCGTCCATTCCAAACCGCACAGAGCCTTCAATTCTTGAACTGTTATAGTTTATGTCTGAAGTATACCCTGAAAGGTTTGTATTTGGGAAGATTGGCGCAAGGTCTCGTGCGGTGTCAATGTTGAAATTGACATCGTAGTCTGCGGTTGAGTCTGCAGCAGTTGTAGTACTACCTGATGTTTCTATTGCGAATGTTGCCATATAGTATGTTTCTGCTGAAACCCCTTCACCAAAGTCTGCCTTGTCTGGCCAGTAGTATTGTTTGTCTGGCCCTGAACCCATAAAAAGTTGAGTTGTAGCAAGTGTTCCTGCTCCTGCTGGAATACCGTGCGGGTTAATATATACATTCAGGTCTGAATCTTCACCTAAATCTGTTCCAAGCAGTTTGAAGTCGGCATCATATCGTGCATCAAAAATTGTGCCATCTAACCCGTTGCCATCCACTCCTGCAAGCAATAGATATATTTCGCCTGCTGACCCGCCGTCATCTGCATATAATGCATATTTGTAGGCCACATCATCTTGCCCTTGCAATGACAAATATGCGCCCGTATATGCCTGCCTATCGCCTGCATTTGCATCTGCATAGAACAAATCTCTGTGTGCATTGCCATCAGAGCCTGTCCAACTAGTCACCAAATAATCTCCTGACGCAGTTGAACTATTTATTGTTGCTTTTGCAAATGTGATGTTTCCATCGAATGCAAGTCTGAATGTTGTGTTGCTATCAATACCATTAATTCCGGTGTTGGTGTCTGTGATTTTTGCGTAGAATCCGTTGATATCAATAGTTGAGTTTAGGAGCATTTTATTTGCCCACAGGTTACCTGTGTTAACGTCGACTGTCCTATTACTAGTTGCCCCTACAGAGTTGGCAATACCAAAAATGTCGAGATCAGCAGCCCTAGCTACGTTGCTGTCTGCTGCAGCAAGCCACTTTGCCCCATTTATGTTTCCGCCTTGAGTCGTGTTTACGTCAATGTTGACTGCGTCTGCGCTGTAGGATGACTTATAGTAGGTTGTTTTTCCGTCAAACGTGAATGATGTGTCCCCTGTTTTACTTAACTGGATATAATATGGAATACTGTGCTGCCTGTCGCTTGCATCCCTGTAGCTGATTCCACTGCCGGTGAATTTGACAGTTGTTGTTGATTCGTCGGTTTCAAACCCCTGGAAGTCAAGCGAGAAAAAGTTCTTTCCAAGAGCCCCTTCACCTACTGTGCCCAAAAAGGTCAACTCGTGTACGCCAGCTTGACCTATTGTGGTCAATGCCTGTGAAGTTGGCGCATAGAGTGGCGGATTGTATGCTGCATTTCCGCTTGAATTGGTCCACCTTTGCTGGTCGTTTCCAATTGTTATACCGGTCACATAGTTTCCGTCGCTAGAGTAAGTAAATGTTACCCTATAGTCGTAGTTTCCGGTTGTGTTTGAAGAGTCGTACGGGTAGCCTTTGCCTGAGTACAAGTCAAGCAGGGTTGTTCCGATTGTTATGTCAACTCCGCCAACACCGCTTGAAGCGCCTACATTAATTGCGTCAATGTAGACCAATGTTTCGAGTGCTTCAAGGCCGTCGCTTCCAATGAACTGTTCGTTCAATGATTCAGTGGTTGTTGAGGTATAAACATCAACCTGTGTCCCGGATGAATCAATCAAAACAAATTTTGCGCTGTATGTAGTTGCCGCCGGACCACCTGCGGTCACTGCTTCAACTTTTATTGAAACATCCTGTCCAGCCAAAGTATTCTTTCCTTTAAGGCCGGTTATGACATCGCCTTCAGCGAAAGTCAATTTTCCCTGGTCTTTGATTAGCCGAACGAAGTTGTTTGCCTTGTCAACTTCCTTGACCAAGTATTGTTCTCCAAAGAAAGGAATCCTTACGTTGTCGTTTGTCCCGTCAGTGAATTTTGTGGTGCTTGAAGTTGATTCGTAAACTGGAATTCCGCTTCCAAGGTTCAAATTATAATTTACGTCGTTTTGGTTGAGTATGGTGAGCTCCAAGTCAGCTGCGTTCTTGTTTCCCTGAAAGTCAAACAATGCATCTGCTTTGACCCCAACTTCTTCTTTAATTGTCCTTGTGTAATTGCTTCCGTTCCACTTTATTGTTACTTGGCTATTTTTAAGGTTTGCCAAAGTAGAATCTGTCAATACGAGTGGTGAGAATTCGCCTGTTGCGAGCGTGTCAGAGTTCATGTCGTTTGTTCCGCTTGTTTCGCCGGACTTGTATGTTTTTGCGTTGTTAAATGATTGTGTCCCGCCTATCACGAGTTTTGCGCTCAGGTCGGTTACTGTTGCGGTTCCGTTTCCGCCGCTTCCTGCGTCACCGCTGACACCGACTGTCTTATAGACTCTTGCCTGGTTGGCTATTGCTGCTGCAATGTTTCCTGCCCAGACACCGTCGCTTGGTGCCGCGTTTGAACCCACAACAATTTTTACCTTTGGGGTCCCGTTGTCGTTAAATACGTCTGATTTCGAGAGATTGAACTGTGCAGAAACAATTGGCGCGAATGCCGTAGCAACTAATGCTGCCCCTGTTGCAACTGCTGCAATCTTTTTAATGCTTAATCCATTCATGTTTTGATTCACCTCACAAATCTTACAAAAAATAATTGTACACGCAAAATCGCCTTAGACTTGCCAAAGCCTCTTGCAAATACAACAACTTTAATACTAAACCCACGACTTTATTTAAATATGTTTCGGTTTTGTACCAGAATCATTATGTAGAAATAAATCCCCAAGGGAGAAAATTACCCTTATTGTTGAATAACGGTGCGTCATTGGTCGAAACCACTGTTTTTGTGGTACAAAATTGAACAAAATAGGGGCAAAACTCGTTAAAAAGCGAATTTTTTCACAAAAACCGGCTTGAAACCAAAGAATTTTCATGGCACCCAAGAGCCATGTCAACAGTATCGTCCCGCCGCTTGCCATGCTTGCCTGCCATGAAATGGTAAAGGTGGGGAGTGCAGCCAGTTTTTCCCTACAATTTGCCCATGAGTTTTTTTTGGAATTCTTCTATTTCTTTTTTATTCATTAATTTAAGTATATAATAGTTATAAGCTTGGATCATTTCAGCCATTTCGCCAAGGCCATCCTGCAGGTCAGCCATTGATACCTCGATTTTGCCGGGTTTTAGGACTTCGACACTGGTTGGGCCAAAGAAATACATGAGTTTTACGAGCGCCTTGAAGTCTTTTACCGACAAATCTGCCTCAAGATAGCTTGAATATTTTTCATCGTGCTTTAGGGGCTTTGCGGTCGAAATGCTGTAAATGGTGAAATCCGGCTGCCCCCGAATGCCTTTTTCTACCTCTTCAAGTGATTTTGCCGCGCTTTCCTCAAGCAGTGCCGAAACCTCAATAATTGCCTTTAAGCGAACCATGTTTTTGTCACCCGCAGCCAATTCTTTGCGCCGAGATAATTCCTGCGCAATATCGTTTTTTAATGAATACTTTGAAGGGTAGCCTGAAACAGTGACAAAACCGGCCTTTATGAGCACCTTTAACTCTTTTGAAAGCACCGGGCCAGAAAAACCGGTTGACTTTGAGAGCTCTTCAATTGTCTTTGGGCCCAAAAAAATCGAGTGCGAAATTTTTTTCTGGTTATCCGAAAAAACCGCCATAACAAAGCACTGCACGCAAAAATGTTTAAAACAAATATGATTTATCAACCAATAATATAAAAGGACTATAAAAGAAATAATTAATGGTGATTTTAATGCAGGTTTTTTTTGCACAAGAAGGAACGCAGGCGGCACAAGAGATAGGAAGCGCCGCACAGGCGCTTGCAGGCAACTGGCAGATACTTGCGGGCGGAATTATTCTGATAGCTGCCGCCGCCCTGATATTTTTGTTTTTAAAAAAACTGGCGATTAACTCCGCGCTGGGGCTGATTGCATTTGCAATTCTCATATTTGCGTTCAAAATTGACCTGCCATTCATTCCAACGCTCGTGGTTTCGGCAATTTTTGGGCTCGCAGGAATCGGGGTAATTTTGGTGCTGAAGTTTTTAGGGGTTCCGATTTAAAGAAACCCTTGCACTGGTTTATGCCCTTGCGGGCACAAGCGCCGCATACGTGTCTCCCCAAAAGGGGAGACGATAATATATTCAACTAAAACACCACAATAATATTTGCATGAAAAGCTACAACTGCGACCTGCAGTTGCATGGAAAATTTGCCGCCGGGGTCAGCAAAAACATGGCAATACCCATCACCGCACAACAATCGCGGCTAAAGGGGCTTGACGTGCTGGTAACAGCGGACATTTTCCACAAGCAATGGCTCGAACACGTC
>CAYIER010000027.1:4663-11923 GCA_964362395.1 uncultured archaeon | reverse complement strand
TTCACTGAACCCCAAACCATTCTTTGGGGAACTGTGACCTCATAATTTGGAGGCCGCTTTGCACGCCGTGGAGCGTTATTTCTGCCTTCTTGGCCTTTTCAATCGAGAGTTGGATGCCTTTTTTCGGTTTTTTTGCAACCCTTTTGCTGTTTTCCCAGCTGGATTTTTCGACAAGGTTTTCGTCAAACCCAAAAACCCCTGCTGCTGCAAGCAAAAAATCAAGCCTGCTAACAAAATCCGGGCCGCCAAGGTGGTAAACACCGGATTTGTTCTGCCTTAAAAGCTTAAAAATTGCGTTTGCGACGTCATCAATAAGCACTGGGCAGGTGAACTGCTCGGCAAAACCTGAAACTTTTTCTCCGCCCCTCATTTTATTGAGCGCGGACAAAATAAAGTTGTTTGTCGGTTGTTGGTCGTTGAAGCCATAAAGAATGCCTGGGCGCAAAATAAGGTAATTTTTTAGCATCGTTTTTACTTCCTGCTCCGCCATTGCCTTTAATTCTCCATAATAATTTACCGGAGAGCATGGGTCTTCTTCAGTGTATGGCGCGTTTTTTTCCCCGTCAAACACGTATTCGGTTGAAATGAAAACCATTTTTGCCCCCAAAAGCTTTGCTGCATGGCACAAATTTTTTGTCCCCTCAACGTTCACCGCGAAAGCTTCCTGCCTGTTTTGCTCGCAGAAATCGTTGTCAATGTTTGCCGCCGTATGAACGATAACGTCCGGAAACGTATTCCTGACAAGCTCGACAACAGCCCGCTTGTCGCGGATGTCTGCTTCAAAAAAGCCGCTTCGTTTTTTGCCAGAAGACCTAATTACACCAATTCCTTTTTCCTCAAAAACACTGCAGACTTTTTTTCCTAAAAAACCGGAAGCGCCAGTAACCAAAGCCTTCATTTTTTCACGCCTGCAATTATTTCACACATACATTGGGAGTTTTTCCCTGTAAAATTCAACTGTTGTTTTCAAGCCATCTTCAAATGCAGTTGTTGGCTCCCAGCCAAGTGCCATTTTAATTTTTTTAAATGAAATTGACACATTTCCGGTTTCAATCGCTTTCCGGTCTTTTGGAAAAGCGGCAAATTCAACCGAGCCGCTATTGCATTCCTTTACCACTGCCTTCACCATGTCAATAAACCTGAGGGGCTTTTTTGAGCCAAGCATGTAAACCTCGCCGTCTGCTTTTTTGCTTTGGGCGCACAAAACCATCGCATCAACTGCGTCATCAATATAGTTGTAGTCCCGAACCTGTTTTCCATCCCCAAACACAGTGATTGCCTTGCCTTCAAGCGCAAGTCGGATAAACCAGTTGAGTATGCCATAAAGGTTGTGTTTCATCTGGTGTCTGGTGCCAAAAGTGGTGTTGATTCGAACCGACGTGCCCCTGATGCCATAAACATTATTGTAAATCAAAAGGTGTTTTTCCGCAACCAGCTTGTCCGCGCCATAAATATCCACCGGGTTGTCCGGGTGGGTTTCATCAACCGGAAAATAAACCGCCTTTCCTGTCTGTGCCCTAGTTCCCGCATAAACTATTTTTGCCGAATCATTGAATTTCCTGCAGGCCTCAAGAAGGTTCATGTTTGCGTTCACGTTCAGGTCAATGTCAAGAAACGGCATCTTCATCGAATCGATGTGGCTCACCTGCCCTGCACAGTTGAAAACGAAATCCTTGCCTTTAACCGCCTGCGAGAGCGCGTCGAAATTGCGCATGTCACCTTTAATGAATTCAATCCTGTCACGTATTTCGCGGATGTTTTCAAGATTGAATCCGTATGGTTCAATCATTGCGTCAAAAACTGTCACTTCTGCCCCAAGAGAAACGCACTTGTGAGTGGTGTTTGAGCCAATAAAGCCAAGGCCGCCAAGCACGAGCACTTTTTTGCCATCCATTTTTTTTACACTGTACGGTTTTTTCACTCCAAACACCTTTTGACGCCGTTTCCTACTTTTTTGCCCCAAAGTTTTTTATAAACCACTTTTGCCTTCTCTTTCCTTTTTTTCCTTTCAAAAAGAACTGTGTTCAATTCAAATAAAGCTTTAATGTATGCACGCAAAAGAATGTGCGTTTTCAGGTTTTTAATGCTTTTCAAAAAATTCAGCGACAATCCCGGGGCAAATTCCAGAAACTCAAAGAATGAAAGATTGAACAAAAAAACCTTCATCCGGTGGTATTCGTTGAGAAAAATCCGCCGGTCAAGCCCAAGCTGTGGGGTGATGACAGCCGAACCATGGTGAATAATCGGAATGTCTGCCTGTACCACACGAAAGCCGCTGTGGCGGGCGCGAAAGCAAAGGTCGGTTTCTTCGCCATAAGCGGGTGAAAAATTTTTTTCGTCAAATAGCCCGACGTTTTCAAGTACGCCACTTTTGATTAAAGCCATTCCCCCCAAAACCGTCCGAACATCCATGGCAATTTTTCCAGACAAATTTTTTTCTCCCCCTTTATCAAAAAAAACTTCCGTGCATCCAAGAATTCCGATTCGCTCATCTGACTCTGCTAATTCAACTGCCTTTTCCAGCCAGCCAGGCGTCACAACCGTGTCGGGATTAAGCAGGAAATAATAATCTGCCATGAATTTTTCAAACACCACGTTGTTTGCGCCTGCAAAACCAAGGTTTTTCCTGTTTTTAACCAGCAGGACGGTTGGAAAATTTTTTTCCACCATATTTGCGGAACCATCCACGCTTGCATTGTCGGCAACAATCACTTCAAAATTTTTATAGGCAGTGTTTTTAAAAACCGCCCCAAGGCACACTTCAAGGAGCTTTTTGCTGTTCCAGCTGACAATTATTACCGCGACTTTTTTTTGTTCCAGCATCAAGCGCACTTCAATTTTTTTTCCCTATTTTTGCAAGGTCAAAGACTGAAAGTTTAAGCGAATTCATGGAAAAAAGGCCAAGAACAGTGGTTCCTGCAAAGAAAAGAATGTGGACCACAACGGCCATGGAAGTTGCGTCAATAGTGCTCAATCCGACTGCGGAAAACGACACAATAAAACCTGCCTCAAATGTCCCGATGTAACCCGGGGCAGAAGGGATGATTGTTGAAAGCGTGCTTACTGCAAGAACCAGCACAAGCTCGAAAAAACCGATTTGAATCCCTAAAGACTGTGCAACAAAAAAATAAAGCGCAAAATTAATGCACCACAAAACACCCGACAAACCCCAGATTGCAATGTTTTCTTTCAGGCCACTTTTCAGTGCAGCTCCTCCGATGAGCATTTCGTCAAACAACTGGGCAATTTTTTCCCTAAAAAGGGCTGAAAAACCAAACAATTTTTTAAGGATTTTTTTTGTGCGGCCTGAAAAAACAAAAGCCAAAAGCAGCGCCGCAAACAAAACGCCGGAGAAAACCATCAGGCCAACCAATTCCGGGGAGCGATTCCCGTTTAACAGCATTGCTGCGACAAAAACGGCTACAAGTGAAATTCCTTCCACGATTCTTTCCACAATTATTGTTGAAAAAATTTTCAGCTTCCCGATACTTTTAGTCCTGTCCAAAAGAAATGCCCTTGCGATTTCGCCGGCGCGAAGCGGCAAAAAATTGTTCAGGAGAAAACCAATTGTTGTTATATTGTATGACTCCTTAAGCGACACTTTTGCAAAGGGAGATAACAGCGCCTGCCATATTTTTGCCCTGATTGCATAAGAAAAAAAAACCAGCACAAGCCCGATTATTGCCTGAAACAACCCAAATTTGGCAATGCTTGAAAGCACCGTCTTTGGGTCAATCAGCGAAATAATTATTGCAACAATTGCAGCGCTCAAAATGTATGATAAAACTGTTTTTGTGTCCGGCATCAGCTTTTCACCAAGAAAAAATTGTTTAATGCATGGATTATTCCAGTCGGGCCGGATTTTTTTGAAAAAGCAAACGTTTTTGCCTCCGTGATTTTTTTTGCGAGGTCATTTATATCAAGTGCGGCAAGTGCCCTCTTATTTGCCTCCATGAACTGCACCAAATCAGTCTGGTGGGAATCAGTGTGCTCGCCAAATTCCTTTAGCCTTGGCACAAGAATCAATTTTTTGGAATATTTTAGCGCAGTAATTATTGCACCTGCCCCGCCGTGGCTGATGACAAGCGATGCAGTTTTCACATTCTCCTCAAATTCGCTTTCCGAAAGGAATTTTTTTGACAAAAAATTTTTCGGGGCATAAGTTGAGTTGCCAGACTGGGCAAAAACTTCCTCTTCCAGCATTTTTTTGCCAATTAGTCCGTCGATTTTTTCAAGCAACCGATCAAACTGCTGCCCGTGCGTTCCAACCGTGACAAATATCATCTGCAACTACCAGTTTTTTTTCAGAAAACAGCCCCAAAATATTGCGCCTTTTTAAAAAATTTCTTCTGCTCTGGCCACTGCACCAAAAAAAGGTCTGCAATCGGGTGAAATAGCCTTCCGCTCCACGACGGCCTGCCGATCCTGCAAAAGCTCTCAATGTAAACCACTTTTTTTCCACAAATTTTTGCAATAATGCAAATGGGCAATGCGACCCCTGCCCCCGTAGTGATTATTGCATCAGGGAATTCCTGCAAAAAAACCAGTGCGCTCTGGGCAAAAGTGACAATCAGCCGGAGCGGGTTTCTTTTCGGGTCAGCAACAAAATACACTTTTTCTGATAAAGAGAGCCCAACAGAATTCGGCCGCCTGAATGTAAGGAAAAAGTGGTTTTTGTTTTTATAAAAACCCTCAAGTTGCAATAGCTCGGTAAGATGGCCCCCGCCGGAACATGCAAGACAAAAATTCATCAATTACCCACCAACGAATTTGAACAGCTTAAACCAGAACAAAAAAAACACAAATGCACAAATCAGGGCCTGAATGCCTAAAATCCTCCAAACGACCTCTGGTTCAGTTAAATTTCCCATTTTCATTACCCACTGCGTGATGCTCCCGCCTCTCGGGTCAGCTGCAAGCGTCCCGTCTCGTTGCGGCACGCCAAAGCACTCTGACTGGAACCTGTGCTTTGCCTTAACTGCGAGCTCTACAAAATAAACGGAAAAAAGAATCAGCCCTATTTTTTCAACGTTTCCAATAATTGATGCGGCAGCAATGCTT
This sequence comes from uncultured archaeon, assembly GCA_964362395.1. Taxonomy (GTDB): domain Archaea; phylum Iainarchaeota; class Iainarchaeia; order Iainarchaeales; family GW2011-AR10; genus JACPKT01. The sequence continues at coordinate 6,862 of CAYIER010000027.1, read as the reverse complement.
GCCCCAATCATCAGTGTCAGCGAGTCGCCGCCAAAAATTTTTGCAGGAAACCAGTTGAATTTCAAAAACACAATCAGCACCCCAAGCATGGCAGCCATCAAAATTATGACTTCCATCCGCCCAGCATGCTCGGCTGGCAAGAAAAACATTATCAAAAGCAACGTGAAAGAAATAAGCGCACCCATTCCGGCTTCAAGCCCATTTAACCCTCCAAGCATGTTCACTGCATTGCTTGCACCAGTTATGGCAACCGGCACCACAAGGAATGAGTAAAGAATTCCAAAGGAAACTGGCCCGAAAAAAGGGATGGTCAGCGCTGTAACGCTGATGCTTTGCGGCAAAACCATGAGCGGAAGTGCCGCAAAAACCGGAAAGAGCGCGTGCTGCCATTTCCTGATTCCGTTCTTCCAGCCAATTATGTCATCAAAAATGCCTACCAGCCCGATAATCAAAACAGTGCTGAAAGCCGCAAGAAGCGCGGTCAAATTAATGGCGTTCCCTCCAAAGCCGCCGAAAAAACTATCTGCCCCAAGCGCTGCCATAATGCCAAAGATAAAGCCAAACAGCACCCCGATTCCACCAAGCTCTGCCACCATTGGTTTGTTCAACTTGTTCATGTCCGGGCCGACAAGATTCCTTAAAACCATCCTCCTGATAAGAAACGGGAGTGTAAAATAACCGACAGCTGCAGAACCCACAAATGCAAGTATGCCAATTGATAACACGTTATCCAAACAAAACCACCACAATATGTAATTTTCTGCTTAAATTCATTATAATAATTCTAGTACAATAATAAAAAGCATCAAGAAAATGGGTGCTATCAGCTATATTAATCTGACCAGCCGGTTTGAACCGGCATATGGCAAGGGCATTTTTGTGTTAAACACTTATCTGAACCGCCGCTTACATGAACCCAGGAACCGCCAAGAAATGCCACTGCGTGCCTGCAGTTGAGGCATTCTTCCGGCGTACCCTTCCTGAACCTAAACGACAAAAACAGGTAAACAATTGCCGCGAAAATAAACCCAATCAGTGCGGAAAAGCCAGGCAGGTTAACCGTTGGCGAATTAAACAATGTGAACACAAAAATTGTCATCGCCAAAAAAAGAACCAATGCAATTAAAACCTTGATTTTTGCCGGCCTGAGTTTTTTTAACACATACATGAAACCACCCCGCCAAAAATTTTGCGCCATGGCTTTTTATTTGACAAATTTTCATATTGTTTAGACAATTACAGGTTAAAAAAAGAATGGTGAAGGGATTGGCGCAATTTTAATCAACTGTGTGCCTAGAATCAGTTCACAACTTTAAACACTTTAACCGTTTTATCGTGGTAAACTTCCTCAAAATGCTTTAAGCCGCCGTCATTAAACCAGAGCTTTGCCGCAAAGCTTGCGTTGGTTGGCATGTTCAAAATAAAAATCGCAGAGTCATCTTCGCTTTTGTAAACGACACCGGGCACTTTTTGGTCAATCAGCTGGTTTGGCGAACTGACCCAAGTTGACGGAATTGTTGCCATCTGCTCTTGTGTCAGCGTGTTTGGACCGCAGGCAAATGTTTTTTTGCCAGTACTGCTGTCCGCCTGCTCATTGCAGTTAAACACCACGCCGAAATATTTTGCAATTTTTTCGTCATTAAAATTGGTGGTATTGTATGCATATAAGCCATAACTTCCAAGAGAACCCAGCGCATCAGAGGAAACAATCACGTAATCCGAATCATACTTTTCCACAAGCTTATACGAGTCATTTTCGTCCTCGTTGAGCAAAAACTGCGCATAATCAGTTGCTGCCTCGCCGCTGATGTTCCTGTTGTCCAATAAAACCCTTCTTTCGGCAATAAAAGTAATCCAATGGCCTTCATCCCACCAGTTAAACATCTTTGCGCCAGCAGGCGTGTTGTCTTTCAGCCAGTAAAGCGTTTCCTTCCAGCCCGTATTCATTTCAATGTTCGGTACTTTTGTAACCATAAAAATGCTTGCCGCGCCCGCCCCGACAAGCAGCATGAAACCAAGCACCACGCCCACAATTTTTTTCTCCAAGTTGCTTCGGGATTTAAGGTAATAAAAAATTTCATGGAAGACAAAGCCAGCACACGCGGCAACAGGCAGGCCAAAAATGAATGTGAATTTGAGCTTGGTCCACGCCATGTAAAGCGCAAGAAGCGTCCACGCAAAAATCAAAAGGCTCGTTGC
>CAYIER010000027.1:0-4563 GCA_964362395.1 uncultured archaeon | reverse complement strand
TTTGCAAAGTTAAGTATTTTTTCAAAAGGCGTGTTCTTAAACCAGAACACAATTAATGAACTGAAAAAATAGCCGATAAGAATCAGCGGAATAATCAGGAATGCCGCCCAGCTCCACGCCATTATTCCAAAAAATATTCCTGCAAGAATCGCATTCCGGATAGATGTTTTGTTAAAATCAAGGTGCTTGACTGCCCTGACAAGAAAAATGAACCCTATTACCAGCCACAAAAACCCAAGCGACTGGCCCTCAAACTGCCCAGCCATTGTCCTGTAAACAAATGCCGGGACGGTTGCGGCAAAAAAAGCCATGGCATAGCCTGCCTTTCTGCCATACAATTCTTTTCCCAAATAATACATTGCAATGCTTGTAAGCGCGCCAAAAACCGCGGGCAAGGCTTTCACAAACACAATCCAGAGTTCCTTGTCGTAAGGCGCGCCAAGCGTGAAAATTTTGTAAATCGCTGCTGATAGCAGCCAGAAAAAAACAGCGGAGTTTGGAACAGAATTTTCCATAAAATAATAAGCCATCTTGTCAAACTGCGGGACCGCAAAATTGTTCTGGATTACTTCTCCAGCCATCCTTGCATGAAAATAAGTGTCAAACTCCCACATCAAGTCAAAGCGCATCATGTGTGCGCGGACGCCAAATGCAAGCAAGAACAATAAAAAAACGAAAAAAAGCTCTTTTTTGTCCACCTTGGAAACAAAACCCTTCAATTTTGCCTGTGCGTCCATTCAAAACCCAAAAATAAATATAAAGTAAGTATTAAATAACGAGTCATTTTCCAATGGCTTTGAACAATTCAAGGATTTCCCTGCTGTGCACTTTCACGTCAACCGTTTCAAAAACGTGGAGAATTTTTCCGTTCCTGCCAATCAAAAAAGTCTTCCTCTGAACGCCCTTGATTTTTCTCCCAAAAAAATTTTTTTCGCCAAACGCCCCGAATTTTTTTGAAACTGCCCCATTTGTGTCCGCAAGCAGGGGAAAAGGCAGGCCAAATTTTTTTGCAAACTTTTTGTGCGATTCCATGCCATCCATGCTCACGCCCAAAACAACAATCCCGTTTTTTTTGAATGCCCCAAAATCGTCCCGAAAATTGCACGCCTCAATTGTACAGCCCGGCGTGCCATCCCTTGGATAAAAATAAAGGGCAATATTTTTTCCCCTGAAATCGGACAGTTTCACTTTTTTTCCAAACGAATCATTCACTTCAAAATCAGGCGCAAACTCACCAACAACAACCATTCAAAAACACCCTAATTTTTTTTTCACCATTTCTCAAAATGAATGTTTTTTTCCCCAAAACCCGCACCCTTCAACGTGTCAACCTGCTGCTGCACGGAAACCGGGTTGCCGCAGACATATGCATGGATTCCTTCCTTGTTTTTTGGAAAAGAATAATTTTTCACTACCTCCTGAATGTAACCCATGTGCCCGCCAAGCATTGCCTTTGAAAAGCTTGCGTGCAGCTCAAAGTTTTTGAATTTTTTTTGGTAACCCTCAAGCTCTTTTCTGTACAAAAAATCGTCGCCACTCCTGCAGCCATAAAAAAACCAGATTTTTCCCGGAAAATTCTTGTGCAAAAGGTGCCTAAGCATGCTCATCAGCGGCGCAATTCCTGTGCCTGTTGCAACAAACACGGCATCCACCTGGCCATTGGCAAGGGTGAAATTTCCAAACGGCCCCTTTAGCTTAATTTTTCCCCCAACCCTTCCATGCTCTTTAAGGTACTTGCTCACGCCCGGCCTGTCAGGCATCCTGATGCAAAGCTCAATGAACCCTTTCTCGTGCGGCGCATTGCAGATGCTCATCGAACTGAATTTTGGGCGCGCCGGGTCAGTCGGGCTTGGAACGTTTCCCGCAGAAATCATTACAAACTGGCCAGGGACAAAATCAAACCCCAAAACTCCGCTTATGTCAACCCTAAAAACCTTTGCAACGCTTTCACCAGCATGCGAATAATCAGTTATGCTTGCAACCGTCCCCTCAAACTGCATCATAAAAAAAACAACCCAAAACAATCCGCAAAAATTTTCCTTAAGCCTTTTTTTTCACAAAAATGCACGGCACAGGGCAGGCATCAGCCGCCTCCTGATTTAACTCCAGTTCGCCGTCAATTTCCTTCACTTCCCACTCACCAGCCGCACTCCCTTCCTTTTTAACCGAACCCTTCAAGTGGCTCTTGTCACCCTCCATAATCCAATGGTTTGGCTCAATCGCCGCACACGCGCCACACCCAATGCAAATCGACTTGTGATGCTCAATTATCCACTTACCCACAAAAAAACCTCGTGTGAAACAAAATTCACGCTTTTAATTATTATCAGCCAATCAAAGTTTTTATTGCTATTGGTGCAGCAAGAAAAATTTGGTAAAAATTGGACCACCAATAGTATTTTAAACAATAAAAAACAATAAATTTCAAAATGGAAAAGCAATTTCAAAAATACGCGGCAGAAATAATCGGGACATTTGTGCTGGTATTTGCTGGCGCAGGCGCGGTTGTCACAAATTCGCTGACAAATGGCCAGCCCGGCTTAGTCGGAATCGCTTTCGCGCACGGCCTTGCATTAATGGCAATGGTCTTTGTGTTTGGCGCAATCTCTGGAACACACATTAATCCCGCAATAACAATCTCCATGCTTGCCGCGAAAAAAATCAGTGCAAAAGAAAGCCTCTTTTACATCATCTCGCAACTGATCGGCGCAACAATTGCCGGACTCGCTTTGCTTGCAATTTTCCCGACAGCGCTTGCAAACGTGGCGCTTGGCACACCGCAATTAAACTCTGTATTCGGAATCACTTTTGCAGTCGGAACACTCATTGAAATCATTTTAACGTTCTTTTTGGCACTGGCAGTTTTTGCCTTAACACAGGACAAAAGGAACTCAACCCCGTTTGTGGGCTTTGCAATCGGAATGGCACTCGCACTCTCAATTCTTGTCGGCGGCCCGCTCACAGGCGGCGCACTCAACCCCGCAAGGGCATTTGGCCCCGCAATCATATCAGGTCACCTCGAAAACCAGCTCGTTTACTGGATTGGCCCAATAATCGGCGCCGTGCTTGCAACAACGCTTTACTCATGGATTTTCCTAAAAGAAAAGAAAAAATAGGGTGAGCACCCACCCGTTGTGAGTGCATAGCCCGCCCAAAGGCGGGCTGGTAACACAGGAAAGCGAAACAAACAAAATAGTTTCAGGCATCCTTTAAAACAATTGCCCACAAAAATTTATCCGATTCCCTTGAGCCAAAAATTCCTTCAAAAAATCCCTTATCGGGCAAAATACATCCTCAAAACAATTTTTGCATACAAAAACCCGCTGCAAATCCTTTCAATTTATCTTTTTCCATCCCCTAAAGAAACAACAATCCTTGAACTAAAAAACGGGCTCAAATTTTTGGTTCGAAAAACAATCTGGGACACCTTTGTCTTAAACGAAATTATTATCAAAAAAGAGTACGCAATCATTGAAAACGACTTTTCAAACCCAAAAACAATCATTGACGTCGGCGCGCACATCGGGGGTTTTTGCGTAAATTACGCAGACAAATTCCCGTCGGCAAAAATTTTCTGCATTGAACCGATGCCGAAAAACTTTGAGCTGCTGTCACAGAACATCAAGCAGAACGGCCTGCAAAAAAGAATCACCCCAATCAATGCCGCAGTTGTCGGCAAAAAAACCAAGGCAAACGTTGAATTGTTCATCTGCAAAGAAAACCCCGCCTGCAACAGCCTCGACAAAGGCTACAGCGTCAAGGGCTCTGAAAGCATCACCGTAAAAGCAATCAGTTTTTCAGAAATTTTTTCAAAAAACAAAATAAGGCAATGTGACATACTCAAACTGGACTGCGAAAACATGGAGCTGGAAATAATCAGGGAAAACAAAAGAGAATTCCAAAAAATCAAAGCAGTCATCTTGGAATACCATTACCTAAAAAACCTGCAAAAAATCAAAAAACTCCTTGAAGAATACGGCTACGAATTCCAGCTTGTGCCAAACACGATTCTGGCGTACGCGAAAAGAAAAGGATAAATTGTGCGGAACTGTACTTATTTTGAATGCCCAAAGGAATTCCTTTAAAATATAGGCAAATTGCCGGCATAATAACCGGCCAAGAAGCGTGCGATTTGCTGCAAATAGAGCCAGAACATGCAGGCGAGTCCAAACAGCGGCTGATTGCAGGATTCAAACATGATTTGCTAAAAGGGTTAAACTATGCTGTTGCATATGTTCCAAAAAAATACAGTGCAACGGGCAAGGATGAGCCGGTTGCTTTTGTCAAATTCTCCATAATTAATGGCAAATTAATTACCAAAAAAACATTTGTGAAAGAAAATTTTCGCAGGTCAAAAATCGGCCAAAAAATTAATCAGCATTTATGGGGTTTTGCACGATCTCACGGGCTTGGTTTTGAAAAGCACAACCAGAACTACCAAATGATGAACATGATATGGAAATATTTGTCCCAGCGAAAGCATTATGGCGCGCAGGAAAAAAAAGACTACCCTAAAGGAAAGCGTTCGGCAATTAAAAGCGAAACAATTGAATGGCCACTCCT
>CAYIER010000026.1:0-11981 GCA_964362395.1 uncultured archaeon | reverse complement strand
TTAATGCAGCCAGTACAGTGACTGACCCGGCCTGCCCGCTTTCAATTTCCACTTGACCGGCAAACTGCTGCAAATACGCTGCCATCCTGTCCACGTCAAGCACCCCGTCAAAGCTTCCGCGAAGCAAAATCCGCTTGACTTTTAGCGTGGACGGAATGAGGTTTTTTACCTGCACTGCAAGCTGTTCTGTTTTATTGTCGGTTAAATCAAGGTTGAATTCCAAGTGGTCCGGGGCAAACTCCGCAACAAAATTGGTAATTTCTTTTTCAACACGCACTGGCGCAATGCCTGCCTTCTGCACTTCGACAACGATTTTTGTCCCCGGAGAGCACCCAACGCCCTCGCAGATTTTGAACAAAACATTTCCCTGCGCGTCGGTTACTGCCTGTTGTGCTGTTTCATTAAATGCCGCGTCAATCCTTGTCACAATCACTTTCGCGCCCCCCACTCCCCTGCCATCGTCCTTTCCGCCGCTGTAAGTGACGCGCGCCTGCAAGTCAATCGGGATGAATGCAGCGAGCACTTCCGGCAAAACTCCGAGGTTCACTTGTTGGCCAGGTATCGGCGCGAAACCGATTTTTTTGTTGAACACTTCCATTCCCTGCGGGGTTCCGGAAACGATTTTTAACTCGATGTCCGAATTTATGGTCTTTTTTGCCTGCACAGCCATTTCGCCTTTTATCGTGCGGTTTGGGGCAAAGTAGCCGTTGTCAAGCGGGTGCTCTATTTCAAACACTGCGCCGGAAGAACTGAACGGAACCGAGTTTGCGTTTGTGATCAAATAATTCTCAATGCTGATTGTGTCATCAGTTGTGGCGCCGTCATCAGCAGTGTTTTTCACCCGCAGGCCAGAATTGTCGTGCAGTGTCCCGCTGTTGTTTGTTATTTCAAATGACACATTGTAATCGTCAAACACGCGAATCCGGTAAGGCGATTTTGAAAGCACCAGCCCTTCTTTTCCATCAAACACGCGTTCAGAGTAGCAGAACTGTCCATCGCACTTTTTTTGCGCGCCCTCGACAAAGAACTGCGTGAACACGCCGGCGAAAAGCTCCTGCTTTGAAGCAGTTTCCTTGGCCGTGCCCAAATCAGAGTCAAGCGGATTTCGCACATACTGGTTTGAAGAATCCACGCCCCACGCGCGGTACATTATCGGCAGCTCTGCTCCGTGCGAAGCATTTGCGCGCACAACCACTTCAAATTCCGCGTTGAAAATTCCCGGCTGCGGATTGGCCCACACAACGTTAACCCATTTTGCCTCCGAGTTTGCCGCGTTCTGCAAATCCGATTGCGACCCTGTTGGCGGCGAAAAACCCGAACTCGTCATTGCAGCCGTGGCAGGCACATTGAACGATTTTATAAAAATCTTGTCCAAACCCACAGACTGCTCTTTTCCTGCCCGAAAATGCAGACCCGTTTCATTGTAATTTTTTGGCACCAATAGCTGCAGCTTCACAATGTATGAGCCGCCGGCTGAAAGGTTGTCTGGAACCAGTGTCCCCTTTTTGTCAAATACCCCGATATACTTTACTTCAACTTCCGTGTTCGAAAGCGCTTGCGCAAGCTGGGCAGAGATTTTTGTATTCCCGTTTTTAAACACCTGATAAAGAACAGTGGAATACTTTGTGTACCCGTCCTTTGAAACAACCACGTACACCTGCTTGTCTGCCTTTGTCTCAAAAGTGCCGCGACCCTGCGCGTCAAGCGAAACAGTTGCAAGAAGGGCCCCGCTGCTCTGGAAGATTGCTGCCGCGGCAAACGGCACAGGCACACTCTGCTGGTCAAGCGCCTCAATGTCAAGCCGCCCTTTTCCAATCTCCATTTTTACAGTCAAATTGTTTTCCTTTAGCGTGTCAATCAATATTTTGCCGGACTTTCCCTCTGCCGGGTACTTTTGCGCCGTGGCAAAAAATTCTCTTGCGCCAACATTCGTGTAAGGCGTCGTGTAACCGTTTGCGTCAGTGGCTTTTTGCTGGAACTCTAGCGCAATCGACTGCGTAGGTGCGTCATTCAAATAAACCGTGGCGTTTTCAACAGGCTTCCCTTCCTCGTCCACTACGCGCACTTTGAGCACGCCACATGTTTGCGGCGAGCACTTTTCGAGCAAAACAGTTTTTTCAACCATGCTGTTTGGCGTTGCATTTGACAAATCAATCTGCTGCTCCTGCGCGGGAAGGTAATCAGGGTGGCCTGCAACAAAACTATACTTCCCTTTTTGTGAAACAGAAAAAATAGCCTGTTGTGCCTGAATCGAAATTTCGCGCTCGCCAAAAACATCCCCCTTTGGGTTTTTGAGCACGGCCTTTGCGCCGTCAACCCTTGCGCCGCCCGACTTGTCATTGACGCTGATTTTGATTGTTGCAAGCGGGTTTTTTGCCAAAGAAATGTTTTTTGTCTGCGAACTGTTCGCTGTAATTGAAAAGTTTTCCTCTACGCTTGGGTACGCGCCGGTTTCGTCCTCTATCACCGCGCGGTAATCGCCGGGCTCGACTGAAAATGCGGCCTCGCCTGCGTCCGAAAATCTGGGAGTCGATTTCGGGCCATTTTCCTCATCAAACAGGCTGACTTTTATTCCGTTGATGCTCTGGCCGCTTTGCGCGTCCTTTATCAGAAAAAGAATTTCCCCCTTTGGCACCGGAAGCGCTTCAAACGTGAGAACTTTTGCGGGCAGGTCAATTATGCCGTCCAGTTCCACATAGCCCGGTGCAGTTGCGCGGATTGTCAATAAGCCGCAGCCTGTTGGCGGAGTAATTGTAATGTCCCCGCTGTTTGTTGACTGGTCTGCCTGCGCAATTGCCACGAAAGAATTTGAGCATGCAAAGCTTGCCGAAATGCTTTGCGAAACCAGCTTTGCGCCGGTGGGGGAAGCAAAAGAAATCATGTACGGGGTTGGCGGAATTGGCTCGTTTTCCAAGACCATTTCAACAAAAATGCTTTGCTCTGTTGCAGTTAACTGCATTGTTTTGTCCGAATAGCTTCTTTTCTGTGCCTTTACTGTTGTCTCTGAGCCAAACGGGACAATTATTGACGCGTGGCCGGTCTTGCCGGTTGTTCCCTCCAATTGCTGTGTCAAAAGGGTGCTGGTTACCAGCACCTTTGCGTTTTCAAGCGCGTGTCCGTCACTGTTTTTCACCAAAATGTCAAGCGTTGCCTGGCTTGGTGCCTGTGTCGCGGTAAAGGCAAAAAAAACGCCGCCGGCCAATAGCAGGAAAACAAGCCCCGAAAGCACCGCAAAAGACGGCACTGTGCTGTCAATCGGGTCAATTATTGAATAAACCGGAACGGATTCCTGTAATTTGTCAAGGGCAGCATAGTACCTGTCCTCAAGCCAATAATAAAATTCCTTTACGCCCATAAAAAAACCGCAAAAATGCCTGTAAATTAATAATTTTTTATATTAATAAATATTGGCAATTTGGAAAACAGGAAAAAACAGGGAAAAAGAAGCGCCAATCAAAAAAGGCTAATTGCCGGCAATCAATGGCAATTCAGCCAATTCAACGGCTCGGTGCCAGTGCTTGGTTCGCTTTTTTTTACGGTCTTGTCGGCCCGCTTGGGGCGTTTGGCCCAAATGCCTGGATGCAGCTGTTTAAGAGCCCTTGTTCTTTTTGGTCGATTAGTTCGAACACTTTTTTGGGGTTCCACCAGAACTCTGTTTTTGATTCCTCGTTGCTGACGCAGACGAATTCTGATTTCACCAAGTCAAATATGTCTTCGACGCTGTGGATTTCCCTTCCAAGCACAGTGTTTGCAAGCGGGACAGTTGTGCCGCTTGAGGTTGGCGTAATGAATGACGCGCTTTCCTGTGCAACGCTCAATTTGAGGATGCTCTGGTGGCCCTGCGGAGTGTAGAATGCCGTTTTCAGGTACATGTTCCCGAACTGTTTTGGCTCACAGAACTCAAACCCATAACTTGTCTGTTCCAATTGCCCCGGCAGAATTGCGCATTGGCGGAACTCGTTTAAGCCATGCGTGTCTGGTGAGAAGAAAAATTCTGGCATCCTGCGGTCATCAAATGACTTGCAGTTTATCCCGATTCCGTTCCACCTGCTCAAAAATGGGCCAGTGTTTGCGGCTCCGCCGTCAACTTCAACGCTGTAAAACGCATACCCTTCGTCGAATTTGTTTGTCATCTTCAAAATCACGGGCGTAGCAAAGCTTGGCGCAAAAGTCATTGCCGGGTTTGCCCCGCCAACCAGCCTCAAAACGAGGCCGCGGTCGTCTGTGTTGATTGTTTTAAACGAGTCATCTGTTTTTACCGTCAAATCTGCCACCGGGCTTGAACCGGAAATTTCAATTGTGCGCACAAGCGCGACTGGGTCATTGTTCACCAAAATATTATCCCCCCTGTAATTCAAACCATAATTTACCCTGCCGCTTTCACCAATCCTTCCGTTAAATGGCAGCTTGTAGAACGGTGAGCCTGGGTGCGGCGTGTCGGCCTTTTCGAGTTGCACAACCATTTTTGCGTTCGGGTTGCCCTTGCTGTCAAACAATGCCCATGATTTGTCCTTGTATGTTATGTCAATTGTGACATTATAAATTCCCGCGTCCGGCAATTTGTAGCCTTCCGGATTTGGCTCATCAAAGACCGAACTGAACCCGAACAGTTTTGGGTCCCTGAAATATGTGCCAAGGCCTTTTTCTGGGTCATTGTAGGATTGCGGCGCGTCAAAAAAGCTCTGCGTTTTTGCAAAGTCGTCAAAGTCTTTCTGGAAGTCAGCCGAATACCTGTCCTCTGTGAGGTAGGCGCGGAACTTTATTTTTGACAAAATGCTCTCCGCGGAAACGCCGCTGACTGAAACGAACTGGCCAAGCCTTGAAGTTGTAACCGGTTCGCATTGCTCAAGCCCCGTTGCCCCCATGGTAAAATTAATGTTCAAAAAATCGCTGTTTGAATTGTTCTGGCAGCCAGCGCATGAAACCTGCGGGTCGACAAGGTTTGCTTCTGCAACATAGCTCCCATCTGCAAGGCCTGCGTAAGTGCATGAAACTTCTTGTTCGCTTAATACCGTGACATCTTGTTGCGGGCAGTCAGAGCCCTGTACAATCTGCCCGGTTGCCGCGCTCTTTAAGTCAACCCTTACCTTTGCGCTGATTTCTGCGGGGTTCTTGTTTGCAACCGTGACTTTTACAACCGCGTTCTTGCCGGTCTTTGTGACAGAGGCCTTTGATATCCCGATGTCGTTGTCCGGGATTTCTGACACGTTTGAGTAACTGTCAAGCGGGCTTGGGCACTTGAGGCTGGGCCCCGTTGACTGCACGTAGTCCGTGATTGCCCCGATTTTTTTTAGCAATGAAATGCTGAACTGTGTTGCGTCACAGTATGTTCCGCGTGCATTGTCTACATCACACTGGTTTTCAGAAATTGCCCTCCAACTCCAGTCAAATGAAACCTTTGGCAATGCATCCGGCCCTGTTGCCCCTACCCTTACCCCGTCCTGGCAGTTTAACAGCGGCGGGTTGTCCCCCGTTCCTGCAACTTCTGGCGGAACCGCGTTGAATTCCAAGTGGAACAGTTCATCTACTGGCTGTGGCGGCAATTCGTCAAGGCTACCGCTTGTAGGGTCAATTACCGGGTCTTCCAGGTCAAAGTCAAACCAGCCCCTTTCGTTTTCGACATCAAAGTCGTCGCGCGAATATTCCTTGTCCTTGTATTGGTGCCTGATTGCAACAACCCTCATGATTTTGTACAATGGCTCGTCCTTTTTTGTGATAAATGCGTTTTTGTTTTTTAAAATTATTCCCCTTCTCTCCATTTTCTGGTTTGAAGCGTCCGGGTTTGCGCTAAGCAATGCTGCTGGAAGCGTGGAGTCTGCCCTGTTTCCAAAAAGCCCTGAAAGCAGTGACGGGTCCATGCCGCCGATTGGCATTGCCTTAATGGTTGGACGAAGCTCCTGGTTTACCTCTATGTCTTCGTCGCCTTGGGTGAAAATGTTAAAGAAACTGCTTGTGCCAGAAAAATACGGCAAAAACTGCTGTAGGCCCGTTGGGACATTTTTTAAAATGTGTTTTTGCGCCAGCCTGTTTTTGAGCATGTCAGTCATTGCGTTTGAGCGGGACTCTTCTTGGCCAGGTTTTTGGATTTCCACGCCTACCAGTTCCACGTCACGTTGTATCGTGATGAACGTCGCCTTGTTTTCCTGCGAATAATAATCAAAAATGCTTGCAATCAAAAACGCCTGCAGGCCCTGTGTTACGGGGTCGCTTTTTCCAAGAATTCCGTCAATCAGGTTGCTTCCCATTCCCCATATTCCACCCCCTCCACCTCCACCAAAGCCGCCCAAAATCCCGCCGCCCTGCTGCGGGTTTGATGCAACCTGCAAACCGGTTGGAGTAAAATTTGGGTCAAGCAGGCTTGCAAGGCCGGTTGCCGTGCCGTAGGCGAACGGGTTTTCTTCGCCGGCTGGTTTTGCCGTTCCACCGCTGCTTGCCCCGCTACTTCCACTAGAACTTGAATTGCTTGGAGTGCCATTTGGTGGCGGTGTTGCAGGTTTTGTCGGGTCTCCGTCAACCGGATAATATTTGTATGCTCCAATTCCAAGCTCTTTTCTGTAATATTTTGCATCTTTTGGGTCATTTGTAATTGTTTTCCAATATGGTTGCCCATCAGCTCCCGTTACTTGCACTATTCCGCCTGGGTATTTGCTTCCTAATTGGTCAGTTGTAAGATACGCGGGGTTTGGCATTGAAGTGTTTGTCCCAAACATCGAGCCAAGCCCTTTTCCAAGAATGCTTACCCCAAACGTGAGCAACCCGATTGTGCTTCCGAATTTCATTGCGTCAGTGAAACTGCGCATGTTCACGCGCGCAGGCACCGGCTTGTCAAAGCACTTGTTTGTGATTGTTGCCGTGTCAAACCCGTCAAATTCCTTGCCGGGGTTCGGGTCGTCAAAGACATCAAACTCGTAGCGTGACAATTGAATGCAGCCCGCTTCGGTTATCCTTACGCGAATTGTCCCGACGAGCTGTTCTTTTTGTTCGCTGCCAAACTTTGCGGTCACAAACACAGGGTACTGCCCTTGTATTGCGTCACCGCGCAGCACCTTGATTTTTTGCTCGGCCCCGTCCTGAATGCTTCCCTCTTTTGGGGACAAGTCAAGGTCGCTTTTTAGCGAAAAGTCAATTGGCCCACCGCACGAAATGTTCCCGGCACCGGTTTTGATGGAAAATTCTGCGCTCTGCTCCGCATCCTTTGCGTTGGCCATGCTGATGAGGGCCGGGTCAATGCTTAAACAGTTCAGGAGATTTACGACGGTTATTTTTGTGTCAATTTTTTGCTCCAGTACCTGTGAATCGGTTTCCTGCGGGTTTTGTGCGCTGATGCTGATTTTTCCCACTGCGTCGCCGTTCACTCCGCCAAACGGCGTGAACGTGAGTATTGCAGTGATAGACTGTTCGGGTGCAATCCTTGTCAACAGCATCTTGTCGTAGCCGCTCCTTATTTCGGTCTTGTTGTCCCCTATTGCAATGTCAAACAATCCAAGCGTGTTTGATTCAAGGTCAATGCGTGCCTGCAGTTTTGCCAGTTCAATCGGCTTGCCGCCGACAGTGCAGTTGTTCTGGATTGTGACTTCTGTTTTTACGGGGTCTCCTTGCGTTGCCGTTTCCCACTTGTTTCGGCTGATTATGAGGCAGCTTGGGGAGTCAACTGCGCCTTCCAAATCGATTGTGATTTTTACCGGAATGCTAAATGCCCAGTTTTTGCCGAAATTTGAGAACTCCAAATCAAGCCTTGCGTCAATGTCTGTTCGTTTGGTGAGTGCCTTTCCTTCCTCTGACAGCGCGATTTTGACGGCAAATTCGTTGGTTTTGTTTTCCTTTATCACAAAGCCGTTGTAGGAAATGTCAAGCGCGTCCTGCGTTGCCTTTCTGTCAATCAGGTTTGCAAAGCCGCCGTTTAATTCAATCCTTGCCAGCCTAAGCGGGAACGCGGTGAGGTTTGTGGCGTTGAATTTTTGCTGCGCGCCCTGCGTTGTCTTTGTGTTCAATCCAAACCCCAGCTGGCTCGGGTTAATCTGCACAATGTCGCTTTTAATCGGCAACTCAATCTTTTTTGTCTGGTATTCTGGCTTTTCAACAAACAGGTACAAAATTGCCCCCGGCAATTGTGCGGGCAGCGTCAGCAAAGCATAGCCGCTCTTTGCCGTTGTGGCCAAAAGAATGGCGTTGCCGTGCTTGTCTTTTAGCTTGACAATTGCACCTTCAATTTCGAGAGTGCTCTTTGAATCCTTTACCAGCACATTTATGTCGTTCTCTATCCCGCTTGGGAAAATCGAGGGCTGCACTGAAACGTCAAACTGGTTTGCCGCGCCCACAATGATGTGCAGGTTTTTCTCAAACACAATCTGTTCGTCAGAGACTAGCCGGATGTTCATTACCCCTGCCTGTGCTTTTTGCGTGATGAATGTTGTGGTAAAGTCAACCTTGTTTTTTGGGTTTAATGTGCCGGCGTCAAAGCGCGGGAACTCGAACTTGTTTAATGCCCCGCTTGTTTTTTTAGTCTGCGCGTCGGTTACAAAATAATTTGTGAAAAGCAATGTTTCGTCGTCGTTTTTTATCCGCAGGTTTGCCTTGTCGTGCACGCGGAAAGAAGAATTGTTCAGTATGGTGAACTGGAGTTCGTATTCCGCAAACGTCCTTGCATTGTAATTGTCAGTAATCGAATCGGTCAGGCCGTTTTCCTTGTCCCTGATTTTTGCGGAAAAACAGAAGTCCTCATCGCAGAGCGTGACAAGCCCTATCTGGTAAATTTTGCTGTAAGTTTCGCTGTAAATTTCCTGTAAAACCGTGTCATCTTTTGGGTCGCGCTCCCTTGTGCCATCCTGTGCCCAAGTTCTCCAGAATAGTTTCAGTTCGTCTGAAATTGAAGCGGTCTCCTTTACCTTGACCGTTACTTCTGCTTCGTAAATTCCTGCCTGCGGGTTTGCCCAGTAAAGGTTCACCCATTTGCTGTCATCGTTTGTGAAATTGAACTGGTTTTCGGCCAAGCCGGTTGATTCATCAAACATTGTTGCCTTTATCTGGCTTGTTCCGGCAGCATTTGCGCCCTTAATCAGCAGAGGGTCCTTTTCCATTATGAGTTCCTTGCCGGTCCTGATGTGAACCCCTGCTTCCCTGTAGTCTTTTTCCTCTGGAACGCGCAATTTGAATTTTGCGGTGTATTCCTCTCCCTTTGAAAGCACGGTTGCAATCTTTCCGTCAGTGAAATACAGCCCAAGGAATTCGATTGCGATTCCCTTGTCGATTATTTCCGGTTCAAGCGTGACATAAACCGGCATCACAGTGCTTGGCAAAACTGGCATTGGCACAGTGACATAGTCCGCAAATTTCGGCGCAGCGTCCTTTTTCTTTATCCTAAAATAAATGCGCTTGTCTGCCTTTGACTCAAAATTGTAAACCCCGTTTGCGTCGCCAAGGGCGCTTCCCAAAATCTCGTTTCGCCTTGCGTCAAACACCTGTACCTGCGGAAAAGGGATTGCCTTGCCATCCTTGTCGTTGATTATGGCCCTGATTGTCCCCGTCGGGATAAGCATTGTGACAGACAGGTCCGGCGCCTCTTTTTCTTGCGCGCTTGCGCCAAAAAACGCCTCGTCGCTTCGCCCCGAAACGCTTTCCTTGAATGAAAAAGCAAAATAATTCCCGGAAGCAACAGCCAAAAACTTTGCCTCCCCATTTAAGTCGGTTGTCCTGTTTGAATAGCCGGCCAAAAACTTTGTGTCGGCATTGTAAAGCGCAACGGTTGCATTTTCAACCGGCTCGCCATCCTGGTCGAGCACTTTTACATTCAGTTCGCCGCATGTTTGGGGCGTGCACTTGCTTAAGCCGATTGTCACGACCGCGTCGCTTATCCGCAGGCTCTCCCTTTTTTCAAGCTGGTAATTTTCCGCCTCAACAACCGCCCTGTAAGCGGTGTCCTTTGAAATATTAAAAACAACAGTTGAATCGTCGTCCGAATCGGTTGTTTTTTCCGCAACAACCGTGTCGTCGCCCTGGTACTTGAGCGTGACTTTTGCGTCATCAACAAGCGTGCCTGAATCCTCATCGACAACCTTTATTTTGATTGCGCCGACAATTGTTTTTGCCAGGTCAAGCGTGACATCCTCGGACTCCCCTGCCTGGATGGAAATTTTTCCGCTGCTTGCATTCGACAGCGAATCAGTTGCAGTGCTTTTCACCACAAAATTTCCCGGCGAAACATCAAACTGTGTGCGCCCGCCGGAACTGTAACTGCTGTCAATCGGCCCGACTTCGGGGTTTGACAACAGGTCATCGTAGCGGAACAGCTTCACTTCAACCGATTCAGAGACCAGCAGGCCCTCCGAGCGCAGGACAACACTGATTGTCCCCTTTGTGTGCACCGTTTCGCTTAGCTCTATTTTTACGTCAAATTGTTCGGGGAAAACCTCAAAGCTGTTAACCGTTTCAAAGTCCGTGTTGTCGGTGACTGAAACAAGCAGGTTCTTGCAGTTTGTCGGCACGTTCACCCTCACTACTCCGCGGTCTGAAGGTGATAAGTCAATGTCTGGCGGCGGCGTTGCATAAGGCGACGAGCACCTAAAACTCAAAGTAAAGCTACCAGAAATAGATGCGCTTGTCGAATCAACGAGCCTGATCGTTTTTGAAACCACGCCCCCGCTTTGTGTCTCAAGCGTTATCTGCAAAACCTGTTCCGGCAGTTCGGTTATTGTCTGCGTGCTTGACTTTGCAAGGTAACCGTCCTTGCTTGCCTCAACCACGACTTCCGTGTCCCTTGCAAGCCCTTCAAGAAAAGCATTCCCTCGCGCGTCGGTATTTTGTGATTTTTTCTCTTCACCCAAAACAATGAATTTCACTGCAACGCCCTCAATGGGGCTGTTGTCTGCACCAAAAACCGTGACCCTTAAAGTGGAAACAGTCGGGGCAAATAAGGCGGAGCCAATCATTCCAAGAATTAGGGCCAAAATCACCGCGCCAATGACGAGCAGCAATGCAAAACTTGGCACAACCGAATCAATCGGGTCAATAATTTTGTAAATGGGCACTTTTTCGTCTATTGCATCAAGAACGTGATAATATTTTTCTTCTGCCTGAAAATAAAGGTCTTTTACCGAATCCAAAAGCCCCACAAAATCACCGATTCACCGCACAGCAATAACAATTATTGCCATATATAGTTTATAATAATAAATTGTTTTGGGTTAATATAGCTTTGCACTCAAAATTTGCCCTATTTTTTGCATGCTCTTTAACGCTTTTGTAATTGGCATTTTTCCTGTTTTTGTCCCGCTTGCAGCCTGCCAAAATCCGGGTTTGGGGTGCATGTTCCAGTTCCGCAAATATCTTCAAGCTCTTCCTTTGATTTTCTGGATTCTTTTGGCAAATTTGTTGAGTGTTTTTTTCTTCTGCATTTGTAGACCCAGTTACTTTGTTCACTGCAACCATTATCCCATCCCGCCAAAGAACTAATAGTACAATGGCGAATCAGCCGGAATTCATACATTTGTTGCTGCAAATAAAATCTCCGCTGCAAATTCTTCCTGCCACTTTAATCGTAAACGTGGCCTCGGTCGTCAATCCATGAAAATTTTATTGTTTTGCCTTCAAGAGTGTAAATTATTCGCAGTTTTTCTATTCTTTCGCTTTTGAAGTTCTGAAGCGGTGCACGAAGAGGTTTTCCAAGCTCTGGCTGTTCAATTATTTTTTGGATTTTTTTGTCAATAAGTTCCTGTTGTCGGCGGTCAAGTTTTTTGTATTCTTTTTTGAAGCGCTCAGAACGAAAAGAGTCATAAATCATTATTTTTTCAGCTCTGCAAGGAATTCTTTAACAGAAGAAAACTTTTTGCCTTTATTGGTCTTGGCTTCATTAATTGCTTCCCAGAACTCAGGATTAGAATACATTTTCAAGTCATCCATGTATTCCTGCAAATCAGCCCGGATTTTGGAGACCTCTTTAGTCAACTGTTTAATGGTCTTTTTCTGCAACACAGTGGTTTTTCCAT
>CAYIER010000025.1:0-12086 GCA_964362395.1 uncultured archaeon | reverse complement strand
GGCGCAAAATTTCGCGAAGGGCACTATATCCAAATCGAGGGAATGGGAATAGTGAGTGGCACAAAAAACCGCGCCCTGGCAGGGCAGTTCATTGAATTCTCGCTTGAGCCGCAATTCCAGCAGGAAATTCCGCTCACGCAATACATGTTTCCGGTGAACGCGAACGTAAAACTGCCGGAATCATTTGGTTTTGCCGTGAAGCCGGATAAATCGCTTGAACTTGACAGAAAAATTGTGGAAGAAAAACAAGAGGAATGGTTACTCGAATGGGAAAAAATAATGTCAAATGGCCCTTAATTGGGGCAGGCGCGGCAATTTTTTTTGCAGTGTTCTTTTTTTACCCGCTTTTTCTGGTCATGGCAAAAGCTTTTTTGTTAAACCAAGACTCACCACAAAAAGCAATCGTTTTTCTTTTTGAACACAAAAAACTTTTCTGGAGCACCTTTTTTCAGGCGCTTGTTTCAACAATTTTTTCGGTGCTGATCGGGGTGCCGTTTGGGCTGATTACTGCAACAAGGCAGTTTCCCGGAAAAAAAATAATCAGCGCGCTTTCCCTTGTGCCGTTTGTTTTCCCCTCAATTTTGGTGGTTGTTTCGTTTGTGATTGTTTTTGGAAACAACGGATGGGTGAACAATTTCCTGAAAAATGTTTTCGGGTTTCAGGAGGGAGTGCAGTTCTTGTACGGCTTTTCCGGAATAATCCTTGCACACGCCTTCTACAATTTTTCCTTGATTGCACGGTTTGTTTCAACCGCGCTTGAAAACACCGATGCGTCACTCAAAGAGGCGGCAAGGACGCTTGGCGCAGGAAAGAGGCAGGTTTTCTTTCGGATAACGCTTCCGCAAATAATGCCTTCAATAATTGCCAGCGCAACAATCGTTTTCATTTACACTTTCACCAGCTTTGCAATAGTAATCGGGCTTGGCAGCCTAGAATTTTCAACGCTTGAAGTTGAAATATACAAGCAGATAACACAGCAGCTAAATTTCGGCCTTGGCGCGCTGCTTGCGCTTGCACAGTTTGCGTTCCTTGCCGCGCTCGCATTTGTTTTCGCCAGTTTTTCAAAAAAATTTTCATCAAAAGAAAAATTTTTTTCTGAAAAGCCAGCAAAGCTTTCGCTTAAAACCCCGCAAGGGCTTGTTGAAACAGTTTTTCTTTCGGCGGCAGTGCTGTTTGCCGCGCTCCCCATCACAGCACTGATAGTGTTTGCTTTTTTTGAAAGCGGCGAGTTTTCGCCAAAGGCATTTGAAAAAATATTTTTTTCAACAGCCAAAAGCCTTTCAGGGACAACCCCGCTTTCAGCGGTTTTTTACAGTTTTGCATTTGCACTGGTTTCGGCGGCAACCGCCACCTTGCTTGGGCTTGCTAGCGCGCTGAAGCAATCAAGGTTTTCTGCCATTGAGTTTTTTGCCAGCGCGTCAATTGCAGTGTCAATTATAACGCTTGGCTTTGGATATGTTCTTGGCTTTGGCGGAGGAAACTTTTTCATTATCGCAATAGGGCACGCAGTGCTGTCGTTCCCATTTTCTTTTCGGCTGCTCAAAAACGCGCTTGACAAAATAGAAAGCGGCACAATCGACTCTGCAAGAACCCTTGGCGCAGGCAATTTTGCAGTGCTCTCGCTGGTGCAACTGCCATTAATCAAAAACGCAATATTTGCATCGCTTGCATTCGGCTTTGCGGTGTCTCTCGGGGAACTCGGGCTGACGCTTGTTTTGTACAACGGCGTTTACGCAACAATGCCGGTTTACATTTACAGGCTGCTGGCAGCGTTTGACCTCCACTCCGCGGCTGCGATGGGCCTGATTTTGGCGCTTGCAAGCTTTTTATCATTTTACGCAATAGAAAAATTTTCAGATAAAGCACAGGTGATGTAAATGGAACTCACCCTCGAAAACATTTCCGCTGATTTTCCGGGTTTTTCGCTGAAAAAAATCTCGCTTAATGCAAAAAGCGGCTCAGTGCTTTCAATTGTCGGGCCAAGCGGGAGCGGAAAAACAACTGTGCTTCGGATAATTGCGGGGCTGCAAGAAATCGATGGCGGAAAAGTTTTTTTTGGAAAAAATGAAATGACCAAAGTGGAAGCCGAAAAAAGAAACGCCGGGTTTGTTTTCCAGCATGATTCGCTGTTTTCCCATTTGAATGTTTTTGAAAATGTTGCTTTTGGCTTGAGAATGAAAAAAGAAAAAAATTTTAAAGAAAAGGCTTTGAATGCACTAAAACTGGCCCAATTAAGCGGTTTTGAAAACAGAAAAATTGAAAACTTGAGTGGCGGCGAAAAAAAGCGTGTTGCAATTGCGCGCGCGGTTGCACCACAGCCGGAAATACTTTTGCTTGACGAGCCCTTAAACGGCCTTGACGCAAAGCTGAAGGAAAAAACAAGGCAATTGCTCAAAGGCCTGCAGGAAAAAACCAGCCAAACAATGGTTTTTGTGACCCACGACATAGATGAGGCTTTTTTTCTTGGCGACACCATTGCCGTGATGAATGAAGGAAAAATCGAGCAGGCAGGCGGGCCAAGGGACATTTTCCTGCACCCAAAAAACGCGTTTGTAAAAGACTTTGTTTCAGACTACCTGCTTGTTGAAGGAAAATCCGCCAAAGGAAAAATCGAGGCAAAGTTTTCGTTTGAAGCAAAAATTGGCGGAAAAGAAAAAGGAAAACCATTTTTTATTGCCAAAAAAAACAATTACAAGTTTTTTGACAAATGAAAAAAAGAAAAAATGATGGGAAACGCCTCAGCGGCGCTTGCCCATTGCCTCGCGCACGCGCTTCTCCGCTATTTCGCTTGCGCTGTGGCGCGGGATAACTCCATTTTCAGCCGAGTGGTCAAGTATTACTTTCAATTGGCTTGTGATTTTTTCCTCAACCAGCGAAAACATTTTGTCCACTGTAAATCCCTTGTATTCCGCGTAGCTTGAAATCACGCCGCCGGCGTTTGCAATTATGTCAGGCACCACCAGGATGCCCTTTTTCCCAAGCGCTTCTTCCACTTCAACCGTTGCAGGAATGTTTGACCCTTCAACTATGAGCTTTGCCTTGATTTTTGGCACATCGCCCATTTTTATGAGGTCAGGGATTGCCGCGGTTATCAAAATGTCAGCATCAATTGCAAGCAAATCGTGGCTTGAACGAACATTGCCCGGCTTGTAGTTGATGACGCTTCCGGTTTTCTTTTTCACGTCAAGGAGCTTTTTTGGGTCAATCCCTTCGTTTGAGTGAATTGTCCCCTGCGAGTCGGACACTCCGACAATTTTTACGCCAGCTTCCTGCAGGAACTTTGCCGCAAACTCGCCAACGTTCCCGTAGCCTTCAATCACGGCGGTTGCGCCGTCAAGGTCAATGTTAACATACTTTGACGCAACCTTTGCTGCGTGAAAAACGCCAAAGCCAGTTGAGCCAAGCTCGTGCGGTATCCCGTTAAACGTTCCGCTTGGAAGCGTAATTTTTGCAGGCTTTCCCGTGGCAGCATTGTGGCTGCCATTTGCTTTCACAAACCACTCCATTTCGCGCTCCGCCATGTTCATGTCTGGCGCAGAAATGTACTGCCCTGGACACACCACTTTGAGTGCGCGCGCAAACGATTCGACAATAAGCTTTTTCTTTTCGGGGGACATCTTTTTTGAGTCAGCGACTATCCCGCTCTTTGCCCCGCCAAACGGAATGTCCGCAAGCGCGCACTTGAAACTCATTGCCCTTGCAAGGCGCGAAACCTCGTCAACCGAAACAGTCGGGGTCATCCTTATCCCGCCCTTTCCCGGCCCCCGCGCGGTGTTGTCAATTACGACAAACCCCTGCATTCCCGTTTTTGGGTCATAGACCTGAAGAATCTTTTCAGGCCCGAATTCGTCAAACTTAACCATTGGCTCACCTCAACGCTGGTCTAATAATAATATGACGATTGAACACAATATTTTAAAAACAAAATTGAGGAAAACAGAAATTGGCATGCTGGATTACTATAAAAAACATTAAACCCAGTAAATTAGTGTGAATCTTAAGCCCTTTGTCGAAATAATAAGGCCGGCAAACTGCCTCATGGCAGCCATAGCCGTTTTCATTGGCTTTGCGGTGTCGGCAAAAACGTATTCGGTGACTTTGCCTGTTGTTTTCGCAATGGCCGCAGCCTTCCTGATTTGCGGGGCAGGCCAGGCAATAAACGACTATTTTGACTTTGAAGTCGACAAAAAAATCAGGCGGGAGAAACCGCTGCCGTCAGGCAAAATTGAACGAAACACTGCACTGGCTTACTCAATGATTTTATTTTTGGCAGGCATTTTGATTTCTTGGCTTGTAAATTTTGAGGCATTTGGAATTGCGCTTGCATTTTCATTGCTTTTGATTTCGTACTCTGCACTGATGCAGAAGCAAAAATTCATTGGAAACATTGTCGTCGCGCTTGGCACAGCGTTCACGCTCATGTTTGGCGCAAGTATCGTGCAGAAATATGGCACAATAATCTTTTTTGCGGCAAGCGCTTTTTTTGCAAACATGGCGCGCGAAATAATAAAGGATTCACAGGACATGGAAGCGGACAAGGGGCGCAAAACAACGTTCCCCATGATTTTAAGCGCATGGCAGGTGCAGGCAGCGGTTTACCTGATGTATGCGCTTGCAGTAATCATTGCATTTTTTGCATGGGGGCAAAAAATTGTCACAAACGGCTACTACATTCTTTTCCTGCCCGCAGCCACGCTGGTTTTCCTTCACTCATTTAACCTCTTTGCGGAAAACAAGGAAAAAGAGGCACAGCAGTTCTCAAAAATCGGGATGGCAATTTCGCTTCTTGCTTTCCTGATGGGCGCATTCTGATGCGTGAAACAATTGTTTTGAGGGCAATTGGCCTGCTTGAAAAAAAAGGCTTCCTGATAAGCAGTTATGCCCATTCAAACAACTGCTTTGATTTGGCGGCAAAAAAAGACAACGCGCTGCTCTTGATAAAAATATTTGAAAACATCGACGCAACGCGCCCAGAGCAGGCAATCGAGCTCAAAAAACTTGCAACGGCATTTTTTGCAACGCCAATAATTCTTGGGGAAAAAACAAAGGCAGGCGGACTCAATGATTCAATGGTGTACGAGCGCTACGGAGTGAACTGCATTACAATCAATTCCTTTGAAGATTACCTCAACAACCGGATGCCGCAGGCATGGCACTTCAAGGGAAAAACGCTTGTGGAGCTTGACACGCAAAAACTCAAAAAAACAATGGAACACCGCGGTATTTCAACTGCAGGCCTTGCAAAGCTTGTCAACCTTGCGCCAAAAACAGTTTACGGATACGAGCGCGGCTCGCACTCATCACTTGAAACCGCAAAAAAAATCGAGCAAGAGCTTTCAACTGCCCTGATTAAAGGGATTGACCTTAATGAAAAAAAAATCTGGGAACAAATTTTTGAAAAAAACCCCGGCGACGAAATATTTGAAAAAATAACAAAACTCGGGCTGGAACTTGCACTGTTTGAGCACGCACCGTTTGAGGCATTTGGCCACCCAAAGGGCTCGCTTTTAATCAGCAAGGCGGATTCCCCCCTTGAAGTGAAAAGAAAGGGATTAAAGCTAAAGGAAACAAAAAAAATAGTAAACGCAGACACTGTCATTATCGCAAAAAAATCCGGAAAAAAAAGCACGGAAAGCACTGCAATTATCGAAGAAGAAGAGCTGGACTCTTTTTCAGGGAAAAAGGACCTGCTTGAAACAATAAAAGAGCGCGAAAAAAATGCTGGAAGAATTTTTTTGGAAAAAAAGAAAAGAACTCGTTAACGAAATGAAAACAGACGGCGCTGTTTCCTCGAAAAAAACCGAGGAAGCATTCCTTAAAGTGAAGCGGGAACTATTTGTGCCGCCCTGCCTCGAAAAGGAAGCGTACGAAAATACTGCGCTCTCAATAGGTTTTGGGCAGACGATTTCACAGCCATCCACGATTGCAGTAATGCTTGAAATGCTTGGCGTAAAGCCGGGGGAAAAAGTGCTTGAAGTCGGGAGCGGCTGCGGGTATGTGCTTGCACTGCTGAGTGAACTGGCGGGAAAAAAAGGGAAAGTGTTCGGCGTGGAAGCCGTAAAAGAGCTTTTTGAAATTTCAAAAAAAAACCTGAAAAAACAAGGGTGCAAAAAGGTTGAAGTGGCCTGCAGCGACGGCTCACTTGGATTGCCCAAGGCGGCACCGTTTGACAAAATAATCGTGAGCGCTGCCTGCCCGTTTCTGCCAAAGCCGCTGTTTGACCAGCTAAAAGAAGGCGGGCGCGCAGTTGCCCCTATCGGGGACCGCGGGACACAAATGATACAGGCAGTCAGCAAAAAAAACGGGAAGCCGTTAAAAAGCGATTACCTGGAAAATTATTTTGTTTTTGTGCCGCTGCTTGGAAAAGAGGGATTCCACAATGAATTTTAAACAGTCACAGGAATACCTTTGCGGCTTAAAGGAAAAAAACGTGAAATTTGACCTGGCGCAAATGCAGGAACTGACGGCACTTTTGGGAATCAGAGCGGAAAAAATAAATGCAGTCCACATGACCGGCTCAAACGGCAAGGGAAGCACAACCGCATTTGTTTCAAGCATGCTGAAAGAAGCCGGGTACAGGACAGGCACATACACGTCGCCCCACCTTGCCTCAATAACCGAGCGCATCAAAATAAACGGAAAAAACATCAGCGAAAAAGAGTTTGCAAAACACATCTCGCTGATTGCTGCTGTGGGCAAAAAAATGAAGGAGCCGCCAAGCTATTTTGAGGCCATTACAGCAGCGGCATTCGCTTATTTTCTTGAACAAAAAACAGATTTCGTTGCCGCAGAGGTTGGGCTTGGCGGGCGCCTTGACGCAACAAATGTGCTCAACGGGCTGGTGAACGTTTTTACCGACATTTCGCTTGAGCACACAAACGTCCTTGGCCCGACAATAAGGCACATTGCGACAGAAAAAGCGCACATAATAAAGCAAAATTCTTTTACTGTGATTTCAAAGAAAAACGCAGGATACAAAACAATTTCGGAATTTGCGCAAAAACAAAATTCAGCAATTGTTTTACCAAAATTCAAAAAAATTTCCTCAAATGCACAAGAACAAAAATTTGATTTGATTGAACCATTTCGCCTGAAAAATGCAAAAATAAAATTGATCGGCGAATTTCAACTGGAAAACGCGGCGCTTGCCGTTGGGGCGGTTTTTTGCCTGCAAAAAAAAGGCTACAAAATTCCAACAAAAGCAATTTTGCGGGGGCTTGAAAAAACTTTCTGGCCGGCAAGGCTGCAAATAGTGCAAAAGAACCCGCTTTTGGTGGTTGATTCAACGCACACGCCAAAGGGAGCGCTTGCGCTGAAAAGCGCACTGGGCCTTTTTGATTTCAAAAAACTCGTGCTGGTTTTTTCGGTTCTGCAGGACAAGGATTTCAAAAAAATACTTGACACAATCCCTTTTGACGACTTAATTGTGACAAAAGTGAATTATTTTCGGGCACTTTCCCCAAAAACAATCAAAAAAACTTTTCCGCAGGCAATCATTGAAAAAAACATGGCACTTGCAGTAAAACGCGCAAAAAAAATTGCGGAAAAAAGCGGCCTGATTCTGGTTACAGGCTCGATTTACGGGGCAGGGGAAGCGATGAAGGCCCTCAAAGTAAAAGCGTGAGTCACCCAAACCACGCGTCAAGGCGCGACTGTTCGCCTTTTTCTTTTGACTTCTGCGAAATTTTTGCAAGCGCGCTTCGCACCCGAACTTCCGAAAAATCGTGCTTTTCGCACAAAAATTCGACAACCTTTTCCACTTCCGGCTCGCGGAATTCGATTTTGAAATCACCGGAAAACTTTGGCTTCAAAAAAATTTCCTCAACTTTTTTGAAATCAAACTGCGGCTCGAATTTTGTTTCCCTGATAATTCTTTCAAACGAATCAAATTTCTGCACCAGTTCTAGCGCGGTCTTTGGCCCGATTTTCGGGAATTTTTCGTTGAAATCTGTCCCCACCAAAATGCCAAGCCAGACAAGTTTTTTTTGGTCAATCCTTAATGCATCAAAAGTTTTTTGCAGTTCAATCTTTTCAGGAGAAACATCAGCATAAATGCTTTTGCCATGGATTTTTCTTTTCCCTGTCACGGTAATGTTTCGGAAAACCAGCGGCGCGCCAAACAAAAGCGAATCGTAATCCTGGCTGACACAGCCATACAGTGCACCGCTTGAAACCATGTGCGCCACCTGTGCCTCGCCGTCGCTTGGCGCCTGCACGACCGGCAAACCCATGTAACAAAGCAGCTCTTTTGCCTGCCCAACCATTTCGGGTTTTAAATGCAGTGCGCGCGAGCCAAACTTTTTTGCCTCAGCAAGGTTTCCGGCCAAAACCGCTTCCTCGTGTTTTTTTGTTGCCTCGGTGCGGATTTTTACGCGCTCCTTTATCGTTTCCGCCTTGAGCTTGTGTGCCTCGCCATCAAAAACAAAAACCGGCTTAATCCCTTTTTCAAGCAGATTGGCGGTGCGATACAATAGGCCGGTTAGGTGCGAAGTGACGTTTCCATGCGAATCCATCAAAGGGGTGCCGTCGGGGCCGCGGATGCTTGACAAAAACTGGTAAATGACATTATAAGAATCAACCCCGACCTTTCGGCCCGACAAAAAATCAAGCGAAATTTCCTCCTTTACGACAAGGTCGCCGATTTGGGTGCCCATGAAAAAATAATGGGGGAAAAAATTTATTAGGGTGATTTTTTGGCTAACAATTCATCAATGAGCCAATTTTATGGTTTGCCCCATAATTGTACACTTTTGGGTAAATTTCCTGCAAAATTTTGTCAACGTTCCACAGATAAGCGGTTTTTTCTATTGAAGCAGTTGTCGTTATGCCTTCTTCATTTACAGAATCTTCGTAAAACACTTGTTTGTAAACGCAAACTTCAGTTCCCTTTATTTTTTCAAACAATTCTGCCAAACTCGAAATTTTCTTCTGCCCATTTTGCAGCACAAAAGAACTTGTTGCACCGGAAAGCGTTTGCTGCAGGGAAGAAACTTCTGCGTTTGCATTGCACATTTTCAATACAGGCGGACCAAAAAAACCATCCACCGGGACATATGCAATGTTCAAATACACGCCGGCCTTATTTGACGGGTTATCCAAGATAAGCCCTTGAGGGTATGAACCCAAAATTTCATCAGTTGACAAATTAAAATCCTGCCCTGTTTCTGTTTTAAAAATATCAGGACTTGCATCACCGCAAAGCCCGCCAATAACCGGGCCAGAATTTAAAATTTGGAAATCACTGCATCCTTTTTCAGCCGATCCGATATCTGCCGCCCTAAACCATGCTTGCGGCAATGCATATTTTGGCAAAATATTTTGGGTGCCAAAAACCTGTGTTGCACTTGGTGAAACCACTGCAACAAGCGGCACCGGAACAGTGGAATTGTATATGATTGAAGTTTGCTGGCCTTCAACAACCAACCCTGTTTCCATTCCCGTTTGCGGGAATGCATTTCCTTTTTCAACATTTGTCTGAAGCAAAACCGGCGCATTTCCAAAAAAAACATCCGACCTTGCATTGAAATGACCAATTCCTGCAGGAGGGCTAAAATAAGTGGCTTCCTGCGCAACAGGCGAAACTGACGGGTCAGAAGAATAAATTGTGTTCAAGCCGTTTTGATAAACGGTTGAAAGAAAATAATCCGTACTTCCGGTGGTTTTCTTTGAGATCGAGATTGGCAGCGAACCAGCCGGCCACTTGATGCCATAATCCCTGTTTGTATTTTCAATTCCAAGCAGTTCATCAAACGCGGCATCAAAAACCACAGAGTCCCTTAGCGGACCCTGCTTTTCAAGTTCAACCTTGATTGTTGAATTGCCGGACAATTTGCCAAAATTTGCTGCAGAAACACCCACGAAATCAATTTTTACGGAAACGCCATATTCGCCAGCCGTATGGAGTTT
The DNA here is from genome assembly GCA_964362395.1 of uncultured archaeon. Classification (GTDB taxonomy): domain Archaea; phylum Iainarchaeota; class Iainarchaeia; order Iainarchaeales; family GW2011-AR10; genus JACPKT01. Next base: position 2,180 of record CAYIER010000025.1, on the reverse strand, counting down.
TGGATTCAAATTCACTGTCTGGAATGCGTCTTTTTTGTATTCAACCGAAAATTTTGGTGTTTCATCAAAACCTGCAGAATGAATGAAGGGCTTCCAGCCATCAATCCATTGCGGGGCAGAAAACCGGCTTAAAAAACCCGGTTCAAGCTTTGAATCAAAATCTTTTAACAATTCCGTGCTTGAAAGGTTGTCCGACAATAACGCCCACTTGAATTTGAGCATCAGGCCAGCATTAGTTTGATACATCTGGCCGACACCATCCAGTTCAACTGCATTCTCTGGCAAGTCGTTTGAGGAAAGGTGCTCTTTTACCCTTTGAAGTTTTTGAATGAGCGAAACCAGCGCCTGCAATGAATCACAATTGAAATGATTTGGGTTATCTGCGTCACAGGTGTTGCTTGCAACTGAATCAAAACCCCATGCAAACAAATTTTTTGGGACAGCGCCAGCCCCGGTTAAGCCTCCATTTGAACACTCTGTGACTTCGCTGCAATCCCTGCACGAGCTGATTTCGCCAGTCTCACAGGCCTTGTTCCCGCAAACAGGCGCCTGTTTGCACAACCCGTCAAAAAAAGCCGAATTCCCACAGCGCGGCAAAAACTCGCATGAAACAAACCGGCCGCCATTGAACTTGCATAAATCAATAGTTTCAGAATTCGTATCTGTGCATTCCATGCAAAATGTCAAAGAATTTTCGTTTCCAGCCGCTATGGGGAGAGTTTGACCGCCAGGGTTTTTTTGGCTTGAACAGCCGGACAAAAAAACCGCAAAAACCACAAAAAAAATCCAAAATTTTTTCGCAAAATCCAAAAAAAAACACCTGCGTTATGGCCTCTGCCTTAATAGCTTTTCCAGTTTTTTTACTTCTTCCCTCATTTCTTTTGACAGAGACGTTTTGACTATGCCCACCGGAATTTCATTCCCGTTGCAATAAACATCCTTTGCCCAGCCAAGCGGCGCAGAAAGGCATTGAAAGCATTTGAAATCCCCTTCAGCGCAAAAATTGTCATTGATTGGGATAACCACCAAAGATTTGCTCACCATTACCTTTGAGCCAGCCGGCGCCTGCTTGCAGTAATCAACAACCACCGGCGGAGTGCCAAGCATGCCCAAAAAAGGCGACTGCCCGACTTTGCACGACAAAAACAATGAATTGCCACATGTAAGCGCACCAACCGCGCCGCCTGTTGTCAAATTACTTTCTTTTTCAGTTCCATGCGAAGTGATTGAAACATATTTGAACCTGCGCGGCAAAATGTTTTTGAGCGTCTCCATGTTTTTCCTGCTGTCAACAACGATTGTGAAGGTGCATTCCTGCCCAAGTTGTTTTGCCAAAGCATTGCAGTGGTTTATTGCAGCATTATAATACCCTAAATGGGCTGATGGCAAAATAACATCCGCCCCAACAATCACCAAAGACGAATTTTCACAGGTGCAATTGGCAGGAATCTGTGAAAGAATCGCCTGCGGGTCAAAATTGTCACCAATCATAGACGGCAACGTTTTGCACTGCAACTCACCCCCAAGGCCATTTGGAGCATAATAAGAGCTGACATAATCGTTTGCACACTTTGGGGTTCCGCCAACTTTGCACAACTCTTCCGCTTCAGAATAAGTATATCTTGGGTTTCCGCTCACTGACTCTTTTTGCCTTAACCGCCCTGCCAAACAAAACCCATAATCAGGATTGCACACCTGATTTATCCCTTCTTCATTCTTTACCGGACAGCACCACTTTGCCGGATTCGATTCGCTTTCCCGAATAGCTGGAAGCCTCCCGCACTTCAGCTGCCATTCGCATTTTGGCTCCGACCTTCCATCTTTGCATTCTTCAGTGGTTGGGTCAAAACAGAAAATTTCCTTTCCGCTTTTTGAAACACAAATATCGATTTTTGCAGGCGCATCGCCTTTTTTGGGGCAAACAGGCGGGCCTTCAACAGGGAGCTGGATTACTGGCTGCTGATTGCTTGGCGGCACTTCAGTGCAGGGCTCGCCCTTGGCACCCGGACTTGCGCCTTGACATGGGACCGAATCAGCGGAAAAAACATGGATGCCAAAAAATACAAAAAACCCGAAAACAAAAAATAAAAGCAAAACTGCCCAATGCCTTGATTTCATTCAAAAAAATAAACGGTTTAGAAATTAATAAGGTTAACCCACTAATGACTTTCAACGCTTAT
>CAYIER010000024.1:0-12516 GCA_964362395.1 uncultured archaeon | reverse complement strand
TCCGTCAAAAAGCAAAATATGAACTATTAAAAAAAATATCAAAATGAAAAACAGGCGGGAAAAAAGTTTCCATATAAAAAAATTATTTTATAGCAAAGAGCATAAATAATTGAACTTTTCATTGCTCTTTGCATATAGCAAACTGCCATAAAATGTTCAAAAATATAAGCAGTTTGCTATATAATCAGTTTAAATAAATAAAAGAAATAAAAAAATGCGGGAAATTTTCCCACAAAAAAAATTTATTTAGGCCATGACTTCTATGTCAAGTTTTTTCTTGAGTTCGCGGTACCTGTTTCGTATAGTGACTTCTGTCACGCCCGCAACGTTTGCAACCTCTTTTTGGGTCCTTCTTTCGCCCTTGAGGAGGCCTGCAATGTAAACCGCTGCTGCCGCAACACCTGTCGGCCCGCGGCCGGAAATCAGGCCGTTAGAAATCGCATTCTCAAGAATTTTGCGCCCCTCTTCCTGCACTTCGCCTGATAGGTTGAGTTCGGATGCAAACCTCGGAATGTAATGCACAGGATTTGTCAACGGGACTTCGAGTTTCAATTCCCTGACAAGGAATCTGTAAGTCCTGCCGATTTCTTTTTTTGTAAGTCCGCTTGATTCAGCCATTTCGTTCAAAGTCCTTGGAACGTTGTAATTCCTACAGACAGTGTACAAAACCGCTGCAACGACTGCTTCAATCAACCGCCCCCTAATGAGGCCTTTCTTTACTGTTTTCCTGTAAAGCAACGCTGCCGCTTCAACAAGCTGCTCTGGAATGTTCAGGTAAGACGCAATCCTTCTAAGTTCAGTCAATGCAATTGAAAGGTTTCTCTGCATTGAAGAGCTGATAGATGCCCTCTTATGCCATTTGATTAGCCGGTACATCTGTGCCCTGCTCTTTGAGGAAAGCTTGTTTCCCCGCAGGTCGGTTCCGCGCCGGTCAATCATTGTGACAAGCCCCTTGTTGAGTTTAACATACTTCATTGGAGAGCCGGTCCTTGCCCGCTCTTCAAGCTGGTCAGAGTCAAAGCTCCTCCATTCTTTCCCCAAATCAACCAAATCGTCGGACAAAATCAGGCCGCACTGGTTGCAGACAATTTCTCCCCTTTCCTCATCTCTTGTGATTTTTGTGGAACCACATTCCGGACATTTTGTTTCAGACATTTTACACCCACCCAAGCATTTTTAATCGGCACCAAAACCAAACTGACTTGCCAACATAGGATAAACAATTAAAAAAATTGCCAGAAAGGAGATGCATTAGCTTTATATACAGAATACCCTGTCAAAGTAGTATTTAAATGTTTTCAACATAGCGATTTTTTGCCAATTAGCCCTATTTTTCTTTAGGTTTGTGCTCTTTTGGCGCCATTTTTTCATGAATTTCATGTTTTTGTCGGGGTTCTTTGGCGTCTTTTTGCTTTGTTTTGGCCTTTTTCTCTTCTTTTGGGATTTTTATCTGGCCTTCCCAAAATACTGCATTAACTGCCCCGTCTTGACCTGGCCTTGAAGTGATTTTGACAAGCCTTTCGCCGGAATCAACCTGAATTTTGACAATAGCTCCCTTTGTAATGATGTTTCGCCTAGTGTAAAGCCTGTTTGCCTCATTTAAGGCAACAGCAATAACTTTTGCCTTGTGCATCTTTTTTCCGTCAGAAACGTTTACTGTGCTGGTTTTAATGACCCTCTGGAGCAGTTTTCCGCCCCGCATCCGCCTGTTTTCAATGTGAACACCCTTTTCAGAAGAAGACGATGAAGCAGCCGCAATCGTTGTGGCGGCAAAAACGCCGCCCCGCTGGTAGAGCTTTTTGTCCATTTTCCTAAGCGAAGTCCTCATTCCGCCGCTTGGCTTTCTTTTGGATTTCGTGTGCCATTCAACCATAAAAAAACCCTTGCGTTGGTTTACGCCGCGTACATGTCCCATCTACCATTACAGGGCAAGCGACGGGACGATAATACCTATCACAATGTTTTATTCCCATAAAAATTGCCTTTTAAAGATTCCCTTGTTTTAATGAAATAAAATGAACAAATTAAAAGTTAATTCGCATTTTTGTGAAATTAAAACAGGCAATATCAATTATAAAGAATCAACTATTAAAAGCCTTTTGGCGATAAACAAAAACGGCAACTTCTGCCAAATAGTGCCTGCACAGACCGTTTGCTCTTTTTTACAGGCATTTGTTGCCCTCGAACAGACGCTTGATGCACAAAGCAATAATACCTCTTTCTCCGAAAAACCACAGTTGGAGTTCCTGATAAGGCTTTACGGGACAAAACAGATAAATGCCGCACTTGACAGGGCAGAATTGAAAACAGGAAAAAACACGGCTCTGCTAATCTGCGCGCACAAAAGCAGGCAAAAATTAAACGCGCTCTTTTCAAAAGCGCAAAAAGAACTGGAGTTTGCCGGGCAAAAATTCCAACTTGGGGCAAACAAAAAAGAGCTCATGAAACTTTACAGGGTCTCAAACGCACAGTTGCAGAGCATGAAAGGCGAAAAAAACGCGCTTGAAAAACTGATAATCGAAAAAAATTCACTCGTCGTTTTCCAGACCTGACTGATTGCTTTTGTACAGTGAACCAAGCACCCGGATTATCTGCCTCGCTTTTTTCGGCCCGAGGTTCTCGATTTCCTGCAGCCCCTGTTCTGACGCGTTTGCAATGTTTTTTATTGACCCGAATTTTTCAAGCAGGCTGATTGCAAGCGCCGGCCCGACGCTTGGGAGCGACTCGACAATGAAGCGCTGCTGCTGGCCAATGGACAGCCCCTTGTGGCCGACACGCAGGCGGATTTCGCTTCCTGATTTGAGCTGCTCGCGCTTTGCTGTCACAAAAATGTATTCTGCGGTTTCGTGCGCATCGGCTGTGAAAATGACCGGGATGCGGTAGTTCAGTGCAATCGTTGTCAGCGTCCCGATAATTGCGTTTCTATGCATGTTTCGAATGGTGAACAACTCGCTCTGGCTTCCCTCAACAAGAATCATCGGCGAATTGTAGTTCGACGCCATTTTGCCCAGCTGGTTGTAGAGGCGGCCGTCAATTATGCTTTCCAAAAAATCATTGATTGTTTTGCGCTCTATGACAATGTCATCGGTTATCACAAAATCGCCGACCTCAAGCTGCTTTATTTTTGTGATTGCCCCAAAGCCGCTGAGCTCTTTTATCACGCCTGAGTTGCGCTCGCGCTGGTCAACGAAAACAAGCACTTCATTTTTTGCCTTGTCGGTAAAACTTGCCAGCGTGCTCTGTTTTTCAAGGACAAGATTGCCCTTGATTGTTGAAAGCGTTTTCTGCATCCTTTTCTCCTTTGCCCTTGCTACGTAATAGAATGTTTCGTCGCGGGTTCCCTTTGCCATCAGCATGATTACTTTTCCTTTCCCAAACCTGCCGGTGCGGCCCCTGCGCTGGATTGTCCTGATTTCACTTGGGATTGTTTCAAAAAACACGACAAGGTCAACCGCCGGAATGTCAAGCCCCTCTTCTGCAACCGACGAGCAGAGCAAAGTGTTGTAAAGGCCTTCCCGGAATTCCTGAATTGTCTTTATCTGCTCTTTTTGGGCCATCCCTTTTTCACTGCCGCGCGCTGCCTGCCCGATGAAGCGCTTTGCGCGGACCCCTTCAATTTCTTTGAGAAACTCCGCAAGGTATTTTATCGAGTCACGGTAATGGTTGAACACAAGCACCCTGCTTTCGGGGTGCTTTGAAAACTGCTTTTGAAGTATTTTTGCAAGCACTGCAAGCTTTGGGTGGTTGACTTTTTGCAAAAACAAGGAATCCGTCAGCACCATTGCTTTCCTGATGCCGTCGTCTGCAAGAATCTGCGATACTGCCTTTGACGCGCGCTTTGATTCCTGTTCTTTCAGCCGCCCAAAATAATCCTTCAGCGAATAAATCCCCTGTGTTTCAAGCAGGGTGTGGGCGTGGCTGACTTTAATCAGTGCCGCAATGCGGGAGGCGGCGGCATAAATCATCGGGTTTTCCTTTGCACGCGCCACAAAGTCGCGCCTGATAAGCGACTGAAGTTCAAGCAGCTGCTTTTTTCCAAAAAACTGCGAGCTGATTGACCTTGCATAGCCAAGCTTTTTCAAAAACAGGAGCTGTTCTTTCATGTAAATTTCAAGGAGCTTTTTTATTTCCAAAAACTTTTCCGGCAAATCAACCTTGGCCCATTCGACTTCAATTTCCTTTGCATATTCTGCGACGTCCTCGTCTTGGGGCTTTTTCACCTCGATATTTTGAATGAAAAGGTTCCGGCACACGTCCTGTATGTGCTCCTGCTCGGAGCCGGGGCTTGCAGTGAGCCCCAAAATCAGTTGCGACTTTGCCTGCTTCACGTAATTTTTTGCAATGAAAACGTAACTGTAATCCCCGATTGCACGGTGCGCTTCGTCAAAAACCAGGAGGCCGACATCGGTCAATGCAATTTTTCCGTCAAGGATGTCGTTTTCAATTGTCTGCGGAGTAGCACTGATTACTTTTGACTTTTCCCAGATTTCCTTTCGTTCCTGCGGGGAAATTTCACCGGTCAAAAGCGAAATGCCGCCGTCCTTTAGCCGCAGGAATTTTTTGAAGCTCGCTTCGTGCTGCACCGCAAGCGGCTTTGTGGGCGACAAAAAAACTATTTTCTGGTCAAAATTTTTCTGCAGCACGAAAGCCGCAAGCAAAACGCCGACAACGGTTTTTCCAAGAGCCGTTGGTGCAACAACAAGCGTGTTGCCTTTCTCGACAATGCGAGCCGCAAGCACTTCCTGATAAAGCCTTGACTCAAGGACATTTGGGGCAATCAATGGGTGTGAAACAAACTCGCTCATGGCAATCCAGCAAAAATTATATCCCAATAATCAATTTTAAACCGGATTACTCCCCCAGATTAAAACAATTTTCCACAAACGCCTCAATTCGGATTCAAAGCAAATAAACCGCTTTTTTTGGCAAAAAAACCCTTTTTTTGGAGCAGTTTTTAAATATTTGTCGTTTAATTGTTCTTTGAGGTGAATTTATTGGTTGAAAGGATTCTTCCACTGGCAGCAGTTGACAGGCTGATTCGCAAAAGCGGCTCTGCACGGGTAAGCGAGGACGCGGCAAGCGAACTTTCACAAATACTCGAAGACCTCGGCGTCAAAATAAGCCAAAAAGCAGCAGAACTCTCAAAGCACGCAAACAGGAAAACAATAACCGGGCCCGACATCAGGCTCGCACACAAGAATTTTTAGGAAAAAATTTTTATTAGTGCTTTTCAGCAAATCGCGCCATAATCAAGGCAAATTCTAAATCGCTTATATGGCCTGTTTGTAGCCCCGGTTCTTTTATTTTGCGCAATTTTACCAATAAACCATGGATATTGTCAGCTAATTTGTAGTTTCTTTCCTCTTCTGCAATCCCCCATGCAGCCCTAAGCATTTTTTCAATATTTGGGCCGCCCTTCATTGTTGCAATTTCAAATAATGCAACAGCAGCCAATCCCCGCCTGACACCAGATTCATCTGGATTCAAAAGGACCCGGTTAAGGAAATAAACTGCACGCGTATTCCTCATTGTTCCAAGCCTTCTAATGATTGCCTGCCTTAGCCGGCTGGAGCTTTTTTGGCTGCTGAGTGCTTTTATCATCCAGTTAAGGTACTTTGCTTTTGGAACTGCAGCCCTATTTTTTGATGAATTGTTTTTCTTAATGCGATTCATGCAATTTGGTCACTTTGCCGTATTTTTTAAAAAATAATTTTTTGCAGCATTCACCGCAGCCACAAAAACTTCTTTGCTGGTTTTTTTATCACTGCCAATTATCATGCCAAACACTTTTTTGTCCGCCCCCATTTCAAAACCATAGAGCTTTTTGTATATCCCCGTAGTGATTTTGTCGCGCTCAAGGATTTTTTCAAGGACTTTTTTTTCGTCAAAGCCATCGCGCCTTGCAACGCGGCGCGCCCGCTCCTTTGCAGAAACTTCAAGCCAAATTTTGAATCCCTTTTTGCACAGCCACGGCATTGTCCAGCTGTCAAGCACAACGTTTCCCTTCGCGGCAATTTCCAGCAGCAGTTTGTCCAGCGCCCTGTCCATTGAGGAATCCTTTTGGCGCGCCTGCAGATACTTTTTGCCTTTCGCACTCTCCCAAAAACCGCTTCCGGCCTTTGTGTTCTTCACGTCAATTTCGTACACTTTCTGCGTTTTTAATTTTTTCAGCAAATCGGACGCATGCACAAATTCCAGCCCAAAATGCACAGCCAGTGCCTCGGCCAAAGTGCTTTTACCTGACCCCGCAAAACCGGAAACGATTATCAGCAAAAAAAACCACTAAAAAAATATTGCCCAAACTTGTATAAAATACTGACCCACAAAAAAAAAGATTATGTATAAGTGTTTTCTTTTGCCGGAAACTTTTTTTCCTTCACATCTTTTTTGAATTCCTTGAGCGCACCAATCACCTGCGGCCGCATGTTCAGGTATTGTTTTACAAATTTTGGCCGAAAATCGCCCGCATTCAGCCCAAGCAAATCGTTTATCACAAGCACCTGCCCGTCGCAATCTGCGCCGGCACCGATTCCAATAGTTGGCACCTTTAAGGCCTGTGAGATTTTTTTGCCCAAGCCAGCCGGAACAGACTCCACCACGACAGAAAAACACCCGGCGCGTTCAAGCGCAATTGCATCTGAAAGAATTTTTTGCGCGGCCGGCTCACCGCGGCCCTGCACGTGCCACTCGGAAATTGTCTGGGGCGTGAGCCCAACGTGGCCCATTACTTCCACGCCGTTTTTCCGCAAATGCGCCACTACATCAATCACTGCGCCCTCGACTTTCACCGCGCCTGCGCCTGCATCCAAAAATTTTTTTGCATTTTCAACTGCAATTTCCGGCGCCAAGTAAGAACCATTCGGCATGTCCCCGATAATCGGGACATCCAAGCCAGCACGAAAGACAGCGCGGGTATGGTGAATCATGTCCTGCATGCTGACCGGCAAAGTGTTCTTGTAGCCAAGCAAAACGTTGCCGACAGAATCCCCAACAAGGACCAAATCAATTCCTGCCTCCTTGATGTAGCTCGCGGTCACAAAATCGTAGGAAGTAAGCATCACGATTTTTTCTTTGCCCTTCATTGAGCGGATTTTCTGGAATTTGTTTTCCGAAACCATGAATTAATATTTTTGAATAACGTTTAAAATTGCAACACTGCATTATGGCATTGGTGGATTTCAACAAAAAAGTCTGGCAAGCCCTGAAAAAAATCCCGCGCGGCAAGGTGGCGGCTTATGCCCAAATAGCAAAAGCAGCCAAAAGCCCCAATAGTGCACGTGCGGCCGGCAACGCCTGCGGAAAAAACCCTTTTGCACCAATTGTGCCATGCCACCGCGTGGTCGCGTCAAACGGAAGCCTTGGCGGTTATTCTGGTGGAATTTCAAAAAAAATCAAATTGCTCGCAAAAGAAGGCATAACGGTTAAAAACAACAAAATTGTTAATTTTAGGGAAAAACTGGTGAAACAAAAGGAGTTGGAGTAAATGCCAAGAAAATGGGGCGCAAAAGTTTCAGGCTATTTTGTCGGAAGAACAAAAAAGAGGGGGCCAAACAACCTGGTTGACATGCAGACAAACAATGTGTCAAGGCTTGCGGTGCACCGGAGAAGAGGGCATGCAGCTTTTGAACCACGGATTCCGCCAAGAATCTCGCCTGGCACAAAAATCCATGTTGCAACTGAAGCCAACGGAAACGCTGCACGTGCTTCAAGAATGCTTCGCATTAAATATCTGGAAGAAGGCCACAGGCCAAGGGAACAAATGGGCGAAGTCAGGAAAAGAAAAAAAACAAAGGCGGCAAAAAAATGAGCAACATCCACCCCACTGAATTCATCTGGTTCAACGGCAAAATGGTGCCATGGCATGACGCGAAAACCCATGTGCTCTCGCACTCGCTTCACTACGGCACCGCGGTGTTTGAGGGAATACGCGCAAACAAGGCAAAGAACGGCCCTGCAATTTTCCGCCTCGACGCGCACATAAGGCGCCTTTTGAATTCTGCAAAAATAATGCAGATGAACTGCCCGTACGGGTATGGCGATTTTTCCAGGGCATGCATTGAACTTGTGAAGGCAAACAAATTGCACGCGTGCTATATCCGCCCATTGATTTTTTTTGGCGCAAAAAAAATGGGGCTGCAGACAGTCGGCGTCCCAGTCGAAGCAACGATTGCCGCATGGGAATGGGAGGCATACCTTGGCGAAAAGGCAATGGAAACAGGTGCGCGCCTCAAAATTTCGTCGTATACGCGCCACCATGTCGATGTCATGATGACCAAGTCAAAGACAAGCGGAAACTATGCAAATTCAACGCTTGCAAAAATGGAGGCAGTGCATGCCGGCTACGACGAGGCAGTGATGCTTGACCCGCAGGGCTTTGTGTGCGAGTGCAGCGCGGAAAACATTTTCATCATAAAAGACGGCATGGTAATCACGCCGCCGGCATCAAACGTCCTTGAAGGAATCACCCGTGACTCCATTTTAAAAATCGCGCAGGATTTGAGGATTCCGACAAAAGAACAGCACTTTACGCGAGACCAGTTATACACAGCAGACGAGTCGTTTTTGTCCGGAACCGCCGCGGAATTGACTCCTGTGGCAGAAGTCGACCACCGCATAATCGGCAGCGGAAAACCTGGCGAAATCACAAAAAAACTCCAAAAAAAACTCACCGCCGCAACGCACGGGCTTGATTCGCGCTACAAAAAATGGCTGACATACGTCAAGTAAAAAAACGAACAGATTCGCACCAAATTGGCAAAATGAAATATTAATTTTTCTTCAATTGCCAATTTGGCATTGCAATCTATGCATTGCCCATCTTCGATGGGTAGATAATATGATATAATTTAGAATACAATAAAAAAATAAAATTGCGCTTATGAAATTCCTTTTCGACAAAGACATTTCAATGCACCCCCTTGAAGGAAAAATGATTGCAGTAATCGGCTTTGGCTCGCAAGGCGAAGCACAGGCGCAAAACATGAAAGACTCCGGTTTAAATGTCATAATTGGCTTGCGCAAAAACAGCAAAAGCGCAAAACCGGCAAGAGAATATGGCTTTGAAGTGCTTGACGTGAGCGAGGCAGTAAAAAAAGCTGATATAGTGCATTTGCTGATACCGGACGAAGAGCAGCCGGCTGTTTACAAAAAAGAAATTGCACCATTTTTGGGCGAAAAAAAGTCGCTTTGCTTTTCGCACGGGTTCAACATCGTTTTCAAAAAAATTGCCCCTCCAAAAAACATTGACGTCTTTATGGTTTCGCCCCACGCACCCGGGCCGCCAGTGCGAAATTTGTATCTTGAAGGAAAAGGCGCAGCAGCAATGGTCTGCGTTCACCAAAATGCATCCGGAAAAGCGCGCGAAACAGTTCTTGCAGTCGCAAAGGGCTGTGGATTTGCGCGCGCAGGAGTTTATGAAACAACCTTTGAGCAGGAAACCTTTTCCGACCTGTTTGCAGAGCAGGCAGTGCTTTGCGGCGGCCTGAGTGAATTGGTAAAAAAGGGTTTTGAAACAATGGTCGAAGCAGGCTACCCAAAAGAGCTTGCGTTCCTTTCATGCGCTTACGAAATCCGGCTCATTGCCGATTTGGTTTCAACAAAGGGAATTGAAGGAATGTGGGGCAAGGTAAGCAACACCGCGGAATTTGGCGGGCGCACTCGCGGACCAAAAATAATTGACGGATCCGTGAAAAAAAGGATGAGGCAGCTGCTAAAAGAAGTCGAAAGCGGAAAGTTTGCAAAAGAATGGGGAAAAGAATTTGACGGCGGGGCAAAAAAACTGAAAAAATTAAGGAAAGAAGGCAAAAAAAGCGAAATAGAAAAAGCGTTTAAAATTCTTGCAAGAATTAAGTAATTGGCATTCAGGCATTGATTTTTATTGCTTGTTTAATTTAAAATATGTATAATTTATTGGCATAAAAGTGGTTTTTGTGAAAATTTTTATTGACAGCGCGAATGTCCAGAAAATAAGGGAATTAAACGATTTGGGGCTCATTGACGGCGTGACAACCAACCCCACCCTTGTAAGCACCGAAGGAAAGCCATTCAAGCAGATATTGAAGGAAATCTGTGCAATCGTTGACGGCCCCATAAGCGCTGAAACAATCAGTTTGGATGCAAAAGGAATGCTTGCCGAAGCCGACGAGCTTGTGAAAATCCACAAAAACATTGTAATCAAAATCGTGAACACACCACAGGGCCTCAAGGCAGTGAAGGCGCTTTCAAAAAAAGGCGTCAAGACAAACGTCACGGTCACTTTTTCCGCACTCCAGGCACTGCTCGCAGCAAAGGCCGGGGCGACATACATCAGCCCCTTTATCGGAAGGATTGATGACACAGGCCACGACGGGATGCAGGTAGTGCGCGACATTGTACAGATATACAAAAATTATGGCTACAAGACACAGGTGCTTGTCGCAAGCGTGCGCCACCCAATGCACGTTCTTGAGGCCGCAAAAATCGGCGCCGACATTGTGACCTGCCCGCCGGAAGTCATTGAAAAAATGTACCGCCACCCCCTCACAGACACCGGGATAAAGCGCTTCCTTGACGACTGGAAAAAAGTGCAGGAAAAAAAACTGGACAAATGACCCCGATTAAAATTTGGCTTGAATAAGTTGGTTTTATGGCTGAGAACAAAAAAGGGCTAATTGAAAAACTAAAAAAAACCGCAAACGAGCTACGCAAGGACATTTTGCGCATGACAACCGAGGCGGGGAGCGGGCACCCCACAACTTCTTTTTCAGCAATCGACATCATGGCATGCCTTTATTTCCACGAAATGAAATTTGACCCAAAAAAGCCCGATTGGCCCGAGCGAGACAGGTTTCTTATGAGCAAGGGCCACGGAGTGCCGGCACAATATGCCTGCCTTGCGCACGCGGGGTATTTCCCGAAAACAGAGTTGAATTCCTTAAGGCAAATAAATTCGCGGCTACAGGGCCACCCCGACAGGGTCAAAACCCCCGGCATAGAAGTTTCAAGCGGAAGCCTCGGGCAAGGGCTATCAGTCGGAAACGGCATGGCGCTTGCTGCGCGCCTGGACAAAAAAAACTACCGGGTGTATGTGATGCTTGGCGACGGCGAAATGCAGGAAGGCCAAATCTGGGAAGCCGCAATGAGCGCCGCAAATTTCAAATTGGACAATGTTTGCGCAATTTTGGACAAAAACGGGATACAAAACGACGAGTGGGTTGAAAAAGAAAAAACAATCGAACCACTCTCCGACAAATGGAAATCATTCGGGTGGCGCGTCATTGAAATAGACGGACACAACTTTGGGCAGATACTTAAAGCACTTGCAAAAGCACGTGCAGTAAAAGGAAAGCCGACAATTATCATTGCAAAAACAGTCAAAGGAAAAGGGGTTTCCTTCATTGAAAACCGCCCCGACATGCACGGCGTCGCGGTAAAAAAAGAAGACATGGAACAGGCGCTAAAAGAGCTTGGTGAATGAACATGCAGCCAAAAAAAGGGGAAATGATTGCAACAAGGGAAGGATATGGCAATGCAATTGCAGAGCTTGGCGAAAAAAACAAAAACATCGTCGTGCTTGACGCGGATCTTGCAAAAAGCACGCGAAGCTACAACTTTGGGAAAAAATTCCCCAAACGGTTCTGGTACATGGGAATATCCGAAGCAGACACAATCTGCACCGCGGCTGGCCTCGCGTTAAGCGGAAAAATCGCGTTTGCAAGCTCTTTTGCAGTATTTATCACAAACCGTGCATACGACCAGATAAGGATGAGCGTGTGCTATTCAAACGCAAACGTGAAAATAATCGGAAGCCACGGCGGAATAATCACGGGGGCAGACGGGCCATCAGCGCAGGGAATCCTTGACATTTCAACAATGAGGACAATGCCGCTCATGCGGGTATTTGTCCCAGCGGATTTTTACGAGGCGAAAAAAGCCACTTTTGCAATGGCGCAAAGCGAAGGCCCTGCTTATATGCGCACGACACGCGAAGGCATCCCAGTGCTTTTTGACGACTCGCTTGAATTCAAAATCGGGAAAGGAATGGTGCTTGTTGACGGAAGCGACGCGGCAATAATCGCGTGCGGTGAACTGGTTTCACAGGCGCTATTGGCAGCAAAATCGCTCAAAAAGGAAAAAATCAGCGCAGCAGTCATAAACATGGCTTCAGTCAAGCCAATTGACAGGGAACTGATTGCAAAATTTGCAAAAAAAACAAATTTTTTCGTGACAGCAGAAGACGCAGTTATAAACGGCGGGCTTGGCTCGGCAGTCTGCGAAGTCTTGGCGGAAACCTCTCCTGCGCGCGTGAAACGAATAGGCCTTGACAACACGTTTGCAGAATCAGGAAAACCAGCCGACCTGCTGAAAAAATACAAAATGGATGCAGATGCAATTGTACAAGCAGTAAAATACGGTTTAAAAAACTAAAAGTGTATTTCTATTTATATATTATCGTCCCGTCTTTAGACGGGACATGTATGCGTCGTAACAAACTGGCAGGTGAATATTAATTAATTGTTCTTTTGCCAGTTTGTTAAA
>CAYIER010000023.1:10403-12804 GCA_964362395.1 uncultured archaeon | reverse complement strand
AACAACAAATTGGCAAAAGAAACATTTAAAATTATTCAACTGCCAATTTGTTGCGGACGCAAACGTTTATGGAAAAAGAAGACACACTCAAAACATACATAAAAGAAGAAACCATCCGGCGGATTTTTGCAGACGTATTTGACGAGCCCACAATAATGGCGCTGCACAAGACGGCGAAAAAAGGGTACTTTGACGTCCTGCAATTTGTGATTTCCACGGGAAAAGAGGCACACGTTTACCTGGCAACGGACAAGGCAGGAAATCCCCGTGCGGTAAAAATCTACAAAATAAGGACAAGCGACTTCAAAAACATGGAAAGGTACATCAAGGGGGATTTCCGCTTCAAACACAGCAGGAGAACAAAAAAAGACACCGTGTTCACCTGGGCAAAAAAGGAATTCAAAAACCTCTCCCTTGCAAGAAGCGCAAAAGCAAGCGCCCCCCTGCCAATATACGTTTCAGAAAACATCCTTGTAATGGAATTCATCGGCGAAGACGGGCTGCCTGCAAAAACGCTCAAAGAAACAAGGCCCGAAAAAAAAGACATTGAAAGCTATTACATGCAGACAATCGATTTTATCGCACAGGTTTTTTTCGAAAAAGAACTGATACACGCAGACCTCTCAGAATACAACATACTGGTGCGCGGTGAAAAACTCGTATTCATTGACATGGGACAGTCGGTGCTTTCAAGCCACCCAAACGCAAAAGAATTCTTTGAGCGCGACGTGACAAACATGGCAAACTATTTTTCAAAGCACGGCCTTGACACTTCTTTTGAAAAAATGCTTTCAGAAATACGCTCAAAAAAAAGCAAATACAAGAAACCACAGAAAGGCTAAATTTTGTCCGCCTCAACCACCTTGTCGCAGAACTGGCTGATTGTCTGAATTATGTCCTCGTGCTCATCCGACTTTGCCATCAGGAAAACGCCAGCCACATTCATTTTATTCAGGCGGCCCATCAGAGCATGGAGGAGCTTTTCAACCGGCCCGGAATCGTTGTATACAAGAAGCGTTGAAACAGAATCCAGCAAAAGCAGCTGCGAACCGCTTTTTTTCTCCTTAAAGCTCTTTTGAATTTCGTCAAGAAGCTCATTTAACCCCGAAGTGGAGGAAATAAACGAAACATTCTTGTCGGACACAGCCCTGTTGGCGCTAAGCTCCATTGAAACCATGTCAATGAACCGAACGTTCTTCAACTCAAGGCCCTGCGCCAAAAGGCCTTTTTTTATTTTCTCGGCAGGCTTGTTGACGGCAACATACACAACCAGGGCACCGGGTTTTTGCGAAAACTTTTTCAGCAAAGCATTTGTCACAACCTCGTGGTTTGCCTTGTTTGAAAGGACCAAAAGATTAAATGAATCGCCAAGGCCAGACAACATGCCATCGACCTGCAGGCCCATTTTCTTTTGAGGGGACAACAACTGCTCGATTTTTTCGTCATCAAAGCCCATTGAAGGCAACGGTTTCTTTTTTTTCACAGGCATAAAAATCCGCAACCAACTTTAGTTAAGTAAACAGCTCCGACTCGACATGCACCTGTATTCCGGTCTTTGTGATGCTCACTGGCTTTAACTGTTCCGAAATCTGGGTATTGCGCATCTTTACAACAGCAATGCTCCGGACAAACTTGTTTTTCACACGGGTGTGATAAAGAAGCACAACGCCGTCGGCAACGTACTCTTCAAGCCCATACAAAGAAGAGTTGATATCAGTCGAAAGCTCGTTTGTAATAATGGTCGTGCAGGCCCTTTTCTTTAAAATCTGGCCCAATGCAACAATGTTCTTCCTTGCATCAAGCTCTTTTTCAAAAAACAATTTGAACAAAACGCCCGGGTCAATTACAACACGCTTTGCCTCAATGCTCCGGATTGCGTCCTCAATGTTGTTTTTAAGAATCTCAAAATCGTAAAGGTTGACGCTCAAAATCTTCAGCTTTTTTTGCTTCACAAATACCTCAAAGTCCCACCCGAACTCTTTTACAGTTTCAAAAATTTCCTCCTTTGACTCCTCTAAAAGAATCAGGACACAATTCTCATTGAACTGTGAAAGCCCCGTGTAAATGAACTGCAGGCAAAAAATCGTCTTTCCGCTTCCGGGGGAACCGCTCAAAACAACAAGGCTCCCCCTTGGAATCCCGCCCCTTAACATGTCATCAAAGCCGGGGACGCCAGATTTTGCCTTTTCGACAAAAAACTCTTTCCCCTGCGGTTTTACCTGGATTTCCTCAAAATCAGGGCGTTCCTTCTTTGAAACTTTGCGTTTTGAGGCCATTTTTTTCATAAAAATCCACTAATAGTATGATTTGGCAACATTAAAAAATAATACACAAGCCAAGAGCAGTTACAATACACCAATACAGTATGATTTTTTATATAATAAATTAGATATATTAAGCG
>CAYIER010000023.1:3509-10303 GCA_964362395.1 uncultured archaeon | reverse complement strand
GAGGAAACTCCATGAAGGGCCAAGTTGCACTCGAATACCTTTTGATTACCGGCTTTCTTTTGCTTGCAGCGGGGCTGATATTCATTTATTCAATTATCACGCTTGACCAGAACCTCAACATTTCAAAAGCCGACACCGCGCTCTCAAAAATCGCAGGCGCGGTTGAAACCGTGAGCGCAAACGGCCCCGGAAACAAAATATTTGTTGACGCACAACTCCCAAATGAAATCAGTTCAAACCTGATTACTATCTCAAATAAAACAATTTCAATGACAATCCCAATGCTTGGCGGCCCAAACGAAAGGTACATAACCACAAAGGCACAGCTTACCCCCACAACAATAACCACGAATGGTTCGTTCATTTCAATCAAAATCGAGTCAGTTGACGAAAACGTCGAATTGTCAAGGGTGTAAAATTTGAATGCATCAAACAAAGGCCAAATAGAGCTTGAGGCAATAGTTGCAGCCATATTTGCGCTTGGGGTTCTACTGTTAGTGCTGATTTACACGTCCGCGCAAAAAGACGAAATCAACAGCATTGAAAGGCTTGACATGGAAAAAAACCAGTGCAGCCAGATTTCCTCAATAATTTCGCTCATGCAGGCAAACAAGACAAACGATTCAATCGACATTGAAACGGCAAATGCAACAACTGCCACCTCGCACACAATCAGCATCGGAAACTATTACTGTTACTTCACCGGAAACGTTTTGGATGCAAGCCTTTCACGCGGAAAAATAAGGATTCATGAAAAAAACGGGGCTGTACTGCTTGAAAATACCTGAAAAAGGCCAGTCAGTCATCCTGGATTTTTCCCTTGCGGCATTCATTTTTTTGATTGCATTTGCCGCGCTTACAGTTTACTGGACAAGCGGCATTTCCGAAAAAGCACACCAGTCAAAGTTGTTTGAAATGAACCAGAAAGCAAACATTGCAGCAGAAATGCTCTCAAAAAGCCCCGGCAACCCAGAAAACTGGGAAGAAATAAATATCAATGACGTGAACAGCATAGGGCTTGCAGGCACAGAAAACTCAGTCGACCCACAAAAACTTAACGCATTCAAAAACATGGATTATGGCAAGGCAAGGAGGCTCTTAAACATCAGCGAATACGATTTTTCCTTTGACTTCAATGGAACCGACCAAGTCACCGCGGGCCTGCCAAATTCGGCAGACATTGACAACGTGACAGCCACAAGAATAGCCGAATACAAGGGAGGCGAAGCAATTGCAAAACTCACGCTCTACCAATCGTAAAGGGTTCGTGTTCTCGCTTGACGCCGCAGTAAGCGCCATACTCGTGATTGCCACACTTCTCTTTTTTACGCAAACATCCATTTACAGCCCAACCACAGCAAACA
Organism: uncultured archaeon; assembly: GCA_964362395.1. Lineage (GTDB taxonomy): Archaea > Iainarchaeota > Iainarchaeia > Iainarchaeales > GW2011-AR10 > JACPKT01. Next base: position 8,939 of record CAYIER010000023.1, on the reverse strand, counting down.
ATTCACTTACAGCAGGGACGGATGCCGTTTTCGCGCTTTCAAAAACAGGATATTTTTCAAACACAATTGACTCAAACACCCTTGACCAGTCCGCAAACTTAATCAGGCAAAAAATGCTTGAATTGCTACCAAAAAATTTGGATGCAAAAGTCGTGCTAAAAAAATACGATTTAAATGCAACTGCATGCAGGACAGGCAAAAATTTTGAATCATGCTTTCTTCAAACAGCGCCAATAACTGCAGAAGCAGGAACTCTTCCAAACCAAAAAGACGTTTTCTCCTCAAAAAAACTTTTAATAATTGGCCAACAAGCCCTATCATGCGACTTGGAAGCCGCACTATCGCCGCCAAACGAATTAATTGAACAAGGGATAGCTTTTTTTTCAGGGGCCCAAAAAAAAATTTTTCTACAAGAACAAAATCCCCTTCAAATAGATTTCAATGTCACAATTGACCCGCCTGACGTAATAACATGCGACCAAAACGTTGATGTGACAATTTCAATCGGCATACCGCAGGGAAATATCAGGGCACCAGTAAACGTCATGCTCGTCCTTGACCGAAGCGGAAGCATGAGCTGGAGCGGAAAAACAGACCCTTCCATCAATGGACCGCAGTCGATTTGGGTTGACCAAGACACAAACAAAGCATTTGTTGCAGCACAAGATGACGGAGTATTTTCCTTTGATATTAATACTCCACTCACACCGTCATTTCTTGACAGTGATGGCCCAGGACAAGTGAACGATGTTTTCGGAAAACAGAACAGGATTTTTGCAGCAGAAACCCAGGGAACAGACCAGCTTTTTGCGTTCGACACAACAAACCCGTCGAACCTAACACAGCTTGGAAACATTTCATTTGACGCAGTTTACGGTGTTTTTGTAAACGGAAATTACGCATACGTTGCAGGCGACAGAACAGGAGCAGGAAACGACAGGGGGCTTTACATTGTTGACATTTCAAATCCAGCAAGCATGCAGCATTTGGGGCATGTAAATTTGACAAATGCAGAGGATGCGTTTGTGCAGGGAGCAACTGCATTTGTTGCAAGGCTAACAGACGGTGTTTCAGCAGTTGACGTAAGCAACCCAAACAGCCCTGCGCTGCTAAGCACCGCAAACCCTGGCGGCTCAAGCAAGGGAATATTTGCAAGCGGAAACTATGCTTATGTTGCGGCCGGAAGCCTTGGCCTTGCAGTGCTAAATGTGTCAGACCCAAACAGCATAACAGTAGCTGGAACACACACACCCTCTTACACTCCAGATTTCATTAACGTTTTTGTGCAGGGGGCAGAAGCATTCATTTCAGACGGCACTTCAAATAATTCAAGCCTTTATATTGCCAACACCGGCAACCCGCAAAGCCCAAACTTTGCAAGAAGATACAAAACACCATACACTTATACAGACATTCAAGTAAAAGAAAATTACGCATTCCTTCCAATAGACTTAGGGCTGGTTTCGGTTGACATTTTTGACGGCCCAAAACTAAGCAACTTACAAAAAGCGGCAACAGCATTTGTGGATTATGAAGGGTTTTCATTGCCGCCAGACAAAATGGGTTTAGTTACTTATGCCAACAATGGTTCGCTTGATGTGCCGCTTGGAAGTGACAAGGACGCAATGAAAACCGGCATAAACAACATTGTTGCAAGCGGACAAACAGATGTTGCACCTGGAATCAACAAGGCAAAAAATGAGTTAACTTCTTCCAATGCCGACGCAAATGCTTTAAAATTCATTGTTTTGCTTGGAGATGGAAAAGAAAACCCTGGTGGCGGCTCTGGAGGCCAACCAGCACTGAATGCTGCACAGCAGTCAGCTGATGCCAATATAATAATATACACAATTGGTTTTGGAAAAGATGCTGATGTAAACCTGTTGACACAAATAGCAGAAATTGGAAACGGAAAATACTACCAAGCTGATGACAAAAATGCGCTGCAAGAAGTGTTCCAAATAATTGCACAAGAGATAAACAAAAAAGTAGCTGACGTGAACGTTTCAGTACCATCAATAGGAGGGGCTTTAGTGCTCAACCAAGGGGCAGGAGCGATAGTAGATGGAAACCTGTCCTTTCAAGTAGGAGTATTAAGAAGCGGGGAAACATGGTCAACCACATACACTTTAAATTTCCCTTGCTCTGAAATACAAAACTGCGGGGTTAACGCAATAAGTCTTCCAGGGGAAGGAACAGGGCTAACATACACTGATGAAAACGGGAATTCTTATACAATTGATTTTACCGCGCAAACAACCCTTGATTTTAAAAAAAGAGACCTCGAGGTAACAATAACTTCAGGAACCGTGCTTTCACCAGAAGAGGTTTACCTTGATGTTTTGGTGAAAAACAGCGCAGAACTTGATGCAAACTCCATTGACCTGAACTTTTTTCTCACTGACCTAAACGGAGAACTATTGACTACAAAAACAGTCCCAGCGCTTTGCTCACTTGACACCCCAGGCTGCACAAGCAGCTCTGCAGCATTCAATTCGGTGTTCATACAAAACAACGGAAAAATTTATGCAACAATAGGCGACGGCACAGAAATACGCGAATGCCCTGCCGGAAACACCGATGCAGCGTTTTGCGGCGAAGGCTCGCCGGCAGACTTCATTGGAATAAAATATTACATTTGGAGGAAATGAAATGCAAAAAAACGGAATACTTTTTTCGCTCTCCGCACTACTTTTAGTCATGAGTTTTATCCTCCTGCAGCAGGCAATCACACGGACAAGCTTTGCGCAAACCCAGGCAGAAAAAACAATCACGCTGTTTGGGAACCTAAACGAACAATATGCGAGCCTCGCATCAAACATCATAGAACTCGACACAAAAAGCAGCTACCGGCAAATACAGGAAAGAACGCTCCCGTTCACATACAGCGCAGACCAAAATTACATACAGTTAAATTACAAAACACCCCTAAGGCAGGCAACGATTGGAAACTACTTTGACCTCACAAATGCATTCAAAATATTTGCAGAAGACAAAAACTACTCAAATTTTTACAGCGGAATAAACACGCAAGTTGACACAACACAAAACAGCGCATGGGGCGGGGCACAAACAGCATTGAATTTTATAACAGAACCGTCATGCATGAAAATTTCCGTGCAAGAAACAGGGATTTCATTCCAAAGAGGGTGGTGCGGGGCATTTGACCTGAACCAAGCCTCAAAAATCGACTCAAACATTTCAATCTACTCGTCAGGCGAAGACCAGAACACAGTCACATGCAGTTGGAACGGAAACAGCGCCTGCCCAAGCCAAAGCTTTGACCAGGCAAACCCAAACCCATACTTTTCGCTGACCCTGTTTGACCAAAACTGCGGCAAATGCGCGCTTTCAACAAAAACAATAACTGGGCACGCCGATATCTCTAAAAACAACTGGATAGCGGTAAGCTGCACCGGCACAGGATGCACGTCCCCCCAGATAGACATAAATGTTTCACAAAATTATTCAATCACAAGAAACCAAAACGCGCTGCCTGCGCAGATAAGCACAGGAGTCACCCTAAAAAACAAAATAACGGCATTTTACTTCAACGACATGAACATTACAGTTTCAGAAAACGACTATAACACGTCAATGGAGACAAAAAAATGATTGCAGTTAATGCAAGTCCCGTCGCAGACGGGACAAAAAGCGCCGCCCGATTTCGCGGGCGGGAGGCAAAAAAATGAACTACAAATACGCCGCAATAATTGCGCTTGCATTGATAATTGCGGGCGGGTTTTTTTTCATGTTTGGCGGGCAACAAAAAGAAGCCAAGCCTGTGATAAGCATACTTGATTTCACGCAAAAAGCAAACACAGGGCAGGCAGTGCAGGTCACCGCAAAAGCAGCAGGAGAAACAGAAATAACAAAAATAACTTCAAAAACACAAACCGAAGAACTGCAGCAGCAATGCGGGCAAAAAGAATGCACAGCACTGTTCACGCACACATTCCCAAAACCAGGCACACAGCAAATAGAAGTGACCGCGCAGGACAGCAAAGGAAACACTGCAGCGCAAAAAATAATTGTGCAAATTTTCTCAAACGAAAAAACATGCATCGACCAGACTCCAATCGGCACCTGCAGCAAAAACAAGCCGTTTTACTGCACCGGACAATTACTACAAGGGCTTGTGGAAAAATGCAGCCGGTGCGGATGCCCAGCAGGGACAGAATGCAAGAACGAAAAATGCGCCCCCATTGCCCACACACTGCAAATAATTTCTGCACAGGCGCTTCCGGCAAAAATTATAAAACCACAAATGCCGTTTGAAATTTTGGTTACGCTAAAAAACCAAGAAAACGAATTGGCTGCAAAAGGTGCAGCGTACACATTCAAGGCAAAATTAATTGGCCCAAATACGCCTCAAACAGAAAAAAGTTTTGCGCTTGAAAAAGACCTAGCACAAAACGAAACAACAGAGGCCAGAATTGAATTCAATGGTTTAAATGAAGGAGTTTATTCGCTAGAACTTGAACTAAAAGGAAATGATGACATTTTTGAACAATTTTCTTTGCCAAGCTTTGTCGAGGCAAGCACAGAAAAAACGCCGCCGTCAGCGCCAACCGGGCTTAAAACCCAACTGGGTGGAAATGGCCTTGAGCTTTCATGGAACCCGAACACAGAAGCCGACCTTGCAGGCTACAAAATATTCAAAAGCAACTCAATTGAACCAACCCACATAGCATATTCAATATTCCAAACAGTGGACCACAAAGCAAACAAAATTACAATTCAGGGGTTAGAGGATGGAAAATACTACTTTGTAATGAAAGCATTCGACTATCTGGGAAACGAGTCACCCTACAGCCAATACATTAAAGTCGAGAAAGGGTAGATATAAATAGAAGAAAATAATTAATTAGATAAATTCGTCCAAAAACAAAAAACGGCGGGTCAAATGCAAAAAAAAGGCAAAAAACAGCACAAGAAAAAATTTTTCTCAAAAACAAGGCACGCAGCTGAAAAAAAACACAAACAGCTCTCTGGCATTGAAAAAATATGGCAACAGGTAACCAGCCACAAAAGCTTGAAGCAAAAAGAAATACAAAAACACACAGAACAAGTAAAACCCCGCCAAGTGTTTGGCTCAAAACAAAAACTGGCAAGCCTCAAAACACTGCAAAAACAGGCAAAAGAAATCCACAAAACACTCAAAGAAACAAAACAGGAACCACTGCCACAAGAGCACATGGACAAAATAAAACAGGTCGCGGCAGAAATCACAAAGCACCGGATAACAACCGACTTTGACCGCGTAATGTTTTACGTGCAAGAAAACACGCGCGCAAAATCCGACGAGGTCGCAAAAGCGCTCTTGATTGACAAAAAAAAAGTGGAAGAATGCGCGAAAATACTTGAAGAAAACGGCCTGATAGAAATTGAGTACCCAATTATGGGAGACATTGCACTGCAGGAAAACGG
>CAYIER010000023.1:0-3409 GCA_964362395.1 uncultured archaeon | reverse complement strand
AACAAAGCAAAAAAAATAAAAAAGGAAAAAAAATGCCCGCAAAAATAATGAAAGAATACACGGTCGAGTCAGACGGCGTAAAAGTAAAAGTCCAAATCACAAAAATAGACGCCGAATTCGTGCTAAGCTACGTGCTGGACATACCAGAATACGAAAAAGGCACTGCCGCACTGCTTGCAACAATGAAAAAAAACATAATCTCGGACGCAAACATCCGCACAGAAAAAATGCTTGACCCAGAATTCATAAAAACACTCAAAAACACGTTCCGAATAAGGGCGCTTGCAATTTTGTCAAAAGAAGTCCCCCAGCTCCCGCAAAGCACCCGCGAATCGCTTGCCGGAATACTGCTCCACGAAATGCTCGGGCTTGGAAAAATAGAGTTCCTGATAAGCGACGACGACCTTGAAGAAATAGTCATAAACCAGGCAAAGCACCCTGTCTGGGTATACCACAAGGAATTCGGCTGGCTCAAAACAAACATCGAAATCCCCAACGAAGCCGAAGTCCACAACTACGCAAGCATAATTGCGAGGCGCATCGGAAAACAAATCACAATCCTAAACCCGCTCCTTGACGCCCACCTGATCACAGGCGACCGTGCAAACGCCACGCTTTCGCCAATTTCCTCAAAAGGGAACACAATAACGCTCAGAAGGTTCAAGCGCTCGCCTTGGACCGTGACCGACTTCATAAAAAACGACACCGTAAGCGCAGAATCAATCGCACTCATCTGGCTTGCAATGCAGTTTGAAATGAACATAATAGTTTCAGGCGGAACAGGCTCCGGAAAAACGTCTTTCCTAAACGTCTGCATGCCGTTCATACAGCCAAACCAAAGAATTTTATCAATTGAAGACACCAGGGAAATCCAGTTATCAGACTTCCAGCACTGGGTGCCACTCACCACGCGCGAACCAAACCCGGAAGGAAAAGGAGAAGTCAGCATGCTTGACTTGCTCGTGAATTCCCTTCGAATGCGCCCAGACAGGATAATAGTCGGAGAAATACGAAGGCAGCGCGAAGCAGAAGTGATGTTTGAAGCAATGCACACAGGCCACAGCGTATACACGACATTCCACGCAAATACCGCAGAAGAAACAATAAGAAGAATGATAAACCCCCCGATAGAAGTCCCCTCCGCGCTGCTGGAATCAGTGAACCTAAACGTCGTAATGTTTAGGAACAGGCGGCTTGGCGTTCGAAAAATGCTTGAACTTGCAGAATACATTCCCGAAAAGGGAGGCGAAAAATATACAATCACCGCAAACGTACTCTACAGGTGGAACGCGACAACAAACCACGTCGAAAAGCACTCTGAAAGCATAAGGTTCTTTGACGAACTATCGCTTCACACAGGGCTCTCAAAAGACGACCTGGAATCAGACCTGCACGAAAAAGAAAAAATACTGAACTGGATGGTAAAAAACGACATCCACGACATTTCGGACGTCGGAAAAGTGATTGCAAACTATTACCTTGACCGCGAAGCAACGCTGAAAATGATTGAAAAAAACAAAAAAGTGATTGAATGAAGGCAATTCCCTTCAGCCCATTTCCGCTAAAAACCCTAATTGCGGCAAGCGGCAAATTCCAAGGAATCGGCTACAGCATAGCAATCTCTTTCCCAAAACTGCCTCTGGAGCTAAAACAGGCAGAAATAGACATAGACGCAAAACAATATGGCGCAATAATATTTGTTCTCTCGGTGTTTTATTTTTTTGTAATGAACCTGATTGCATTCCTTTTCGCGGTACGGCTGGCCCCAAAAATGGCGCTATTGGTTGCACCGGTTGTGGGCGTGCTTGCAGCAGCGCTTATTTTTGCACAGCTTGCATTTTACCCGAAAATTCAGGTAAAAAAAAAAGTGCGTGACATAGACTCGCACCTCGTGTTTGCGCTCCGCACAATCCTTGTTGAAATAAAATCCGGAGTCAGCCTCTTTGACTCAATGAACACCATTGCCGATGGAAACTACGGCGAAATAAGCAAAGAATTCAAAAAAACAATAGAAAAAATAAACACCGGCGGAATAGAAGAAAACGTATTGGACGACATGGCCTCAAACAACCCCTCGCTTTTTTTCAGGCGGACAATCTGGCAGCTGGTGAACGGGCTAAAATCAGGCGCAGACATCAGTGCAGTAATCACGTCACTGGTTGACTCGCTGATCAAAGAGCAAAAAAACCAGGTGAAACTGTACGGCGCGGCGCTCAAATTATTGTCACTTGTATACATGATGCTTGGAGTCATTGTTCCAGCGCTCGGGCTGACACTGCTGATAATCCTCTCAACTTTTCCGCAGATAAAAATCGCGGAAATATACTTTTGGGTAATGCTATTGATGCTGCTTGCCGCACAATTCATGTACCTTGGGATGATTAAATCAAAAAGGCCAAACCTGATTGGAGATTAAAAAAATGCTTTATGAAAGAATAGCGCACCTTTTGCCGCCAAAAATACAGAACGCGTTTGCGCGGGAAATGAACTACCTTGACCTGACAGTTGACGACAAAAAACTCGTCGGCTTTATAATGTTTTACGGGTTTTTCCTAAGCGCCGGAGCCGCACTAAACGCATACCTGTTTTTGCAAATAAACCCAATCATCGCATTTGTTTTATTGTACACAATTATTGTGGGCGGAGTTTACATGGTGCTCTCGCTTTCAGCCGACGCAAAAGGAAAATTCGTTGAAAGCATCCTCCCCGACGCGCTGCAATTGGTCGCATCAAACATGAAGTCCGGCCTCACCGCCGAGCGCGCACTGCTTGTTTCCGCAAGAAAAGAATTCGGGCCCCTAGAAAAAGAGCTAAAAGAGGCCGCAAAAAGAATCATCGCAGGAATGCCGTTAAACGAATCACTTCTTTTAATCAGCAAAAAAATAAAATCGGTTTCACTGGAACGCACACTCTGGCTGATTTCGCAGGGAATGAAGTCCGGCGGGCAAATAGCCGACCTATTGGTCGAACTAAGCGACGATTTACGGGGCCAACAGTCCCTGCAGCAAGAAATCGCAGCCGACATATCGCTTTATTTAATACTCATTTTTGCAGCCTCCGCATTCGGGGCACCGCTGCTGTTTGGGATAAGCAGCTTCATAGTAGAAGTCCTTGGTTCAAAAATCAGCAGCTTTTCCGGAATAGATTTGACCGGCATACCGGCCGGAAGAGGAGGCATTGCAACAAGCTTCGCAAAAGCAGGGCAACCGCTTTCACCAGAATTTGTCATATTCTTCTCAATGGTGAGCTTGTTTATCACATCCGGCTTTGCTTCGCTGACAATGGGAATAATCAACACAGGAAAAGAAAAAAACGGGATAAAATACTTGCCAATAATATTGCTGATAGCCTTTGGGCTGTTCTTTCTGGTAAGATTCGGGCTGCTCACAATATTTGGAAGCCTGATAAC
>CAYIER010000022.1:0-13273 GCA_964362395.1 uncultured archaeon | reverse complement strand
GTGTGGCGCGCTATCCAGTATTGGTTGAGGCTCAAAAAGTATGGCGTTTGCCTGCCGGAATCTCCAAAAAATTCACGAAGTGCAAACGTAAGAAACACTCAAATTATGCGCGAGGGAAAGAGAGTTATTCGCATTATTTTTCACTGTAGCCAAATAGTTTTGCCCGCCGGCAAGTGAACCGGAAGCAGAAATGCAGCCGCCATTAATCGGTACGTTTTGTGTTAAAGTGATGCTGTTCCCAATGGCAACAATGCAATCTGTGTTGATTAAGCTTGTGCAGCAGCCAGACACCTGGACATTGCACGACGTGCCCGGCAAAGCAACGGTTCCGCCCAATTTTGAAATGCTCATTCCATCATCCGGTCCGCCAACATTTGTATTCCCCTTTCCCAAAAAAAACCCGTCGCTTAAAACAATTGTGCCGGTAATGCTTCCAACTGCCTTTGGGAAAAGATTAGAGGCCTGGCTTAAAAAAAAAGCCGAAGAAACAGCAAAAACCGCAAAAACAATCGCCGCCAAAAAAATTTTTTCAAAAAAAACCCTGGACATGCATATAAATAATTCCACCAAGTATAAATATTTTTGCATGGCTTTTTTTGAAAAACTCCGCAAATTTTATTTGAGGCTTGGCGTTTTAGAGCTTGTTTTGCTGATGTTTGCCATTGTTTTTATAATTTACGCTTTGCTTGCTTTTTTTCTTGGCACAACAAGTTTTTTTGCGACAGTCGTTTCCGGCTCCATGAAGCCGGCACTTGAAAGGGGGGACATGGTTGTTTTGGCAAAAGCCGCCGAATACAGGCAGGGCGACATAATTGTTTTTAAGCGCGGAGAGGACATAATTATCCACAGGGTGGCTTTAGTTGTTTCAAACGGATACAAAACCAAGGGAGACAACAACAGTTACACTGACTTTAAAACAGTGGAAAAAAAAGACGTGCTTGGAAAAGCGATTTTTGTAATTCCAAATGCAGGGAACATAAACCTTTATCTGGCAGGGAAGTAAAACAACGGCTGGCTCCGTAACACATTGGCAAAAGAAATATTGGTTCTTTTGTTCAATTGCCAATGTGTTAGTTGACACGCCAGACATGTCCCGCCTATCGGCGGGACGATAATATGGATGTGTGAGTAAAATGAAAAAAGATTTTATTTTTTTGGCAATTGCAATGGTTTCAATCTCGCTTTTCATTTACACAAACCTTTCGCTTTTTTATTCTGGCCAAAAAAACCTTGCAAACCTTGAAGCAGTGAAATCACAGGTATCAAACGCAAAAAGCGCGCTCGTGAACTATCCGGTTCCGGATTACCAGCTGGCAATAATCGTTTCAATTGCAAGCGTTGCAGCAGGAATTGCCCTTGGCTGTTTTTCAGCCGGCTATCTGCGCGAAGAAAAGTAAACCAGCACAACCGCCACAAACGCAACAAGCGGCACAAACAGCAAATTTGTTTCAGGGACAGCCACCTGGCTGCCTTTTTTCTGCACCAAAGAAATGAACTTGTTGTCCATATTGTTTGCTGCAAAATTTTTCTCCCCCGTTTGGGGTGGAACACGCGCGGTTATTTCATACGAGCCATTTGGCTTGCCTGCCCAAACAAAAGAATAATTTTTGGTTACTGTGCCTGAACCGGTGAAACTGACTGCTTGAGGGGTCGGTAAAACAGGATAGCTTGCCCCGCCCTCAACCGCCTTGACAACCAGCGTCAAAGTGGGGGACAAAACCCCGTCAAAATTTGTCACCTTGACTTCAATATTTGCAGTGTCATTGTCAGAAAACGTGTCAGTCTGCTCATTGTTCTGGTTTGTGATTTTTGTGATTTTCACCTCAAGAATGTTCTGCCCCTGCCCTGTGCCTGCCTCAAATTGGCAGGCAGAACTGCACCCGTCGCCATTGGCAGTTGCGCCGTCATCACACTGCTCGCCGCCTGTCTGGTTCAAGTACCCATCCCCGCAAAAAGGCGTCTTGCAGGACAATGAAGGGTTTGCCGAATCAATCACACAAGAACCATCATTGTTCGGGTCAAACCTCACGTCAGTAGTCACACCATCATCGCATTGTTCGCCGGCTTCAACTAAGTTGTTTCCGCATACTGTGCAATAAGGCGGTGCGTTTCCGCTTGAATCAGTTTTAATCAATCCAAAATCCCCGCCATACCTTGCAGCAACTGCATATCCTCCGCCATTCGTCAAAACAATTGCCTGCCCAATTTCAGTGTTCCCTGCACCATAAGTCCTTATGAATTTTTGCGTAGGGTTAACAGAATCAGTGCAGTTTCCTGTTGCGTCAGGCGTGCATGATTGCAGTGAAGAATCTGTTTTGATTATCCAAACATCAAAAAATGTTCCGCTGACCCAAGTAATGCCGGCAATTATGTATCCTCCATCGGTTGTCTGCTGCACCGCATAACCTCTGTCGTCTTGTGTGCCAGAACTTGTGAAAAAGTTTTGCAAAGACATATTTCCGCTTGCATTAGTTTTGATAAGCCAGACATCAGAGTTGCCTGCGCCAAAAACGCCTGAGTCGCCGGTGATAATATAGCCGCCATCGTTTGCCTGCCTTACTTGCCAGCCTGTTTCAGTGGTGTTTGGGGAAACACTGAATGTTTTCATGAATTTTTGTGTTGGGTTGGTTGCATCATTGCAGTTTCCTGTTGCGTCAGGCGTGCATGATTGCAGTGAATAATCTGTTTTTACAAGCCACACATCGGAATAAGATGCGCCAAAAGAATTTGTTGAACCAACTACAGCATATCCGCCGTCTGTTGTTTGCTGCACGGAATAACCATAATCTGATCCGTTTCCGCCTATTGGGTTTTGGTATTGCTGGTTTCCGCTTGCATCAGTTTTTATAAGCCAAACATTAGCCATTGGCTGGCCAAAAGAACCAGTGTATCCGCCAATTATATAACCGCTGTCTGTTGCCTGTTGGACAGAGAATCCACTGTCAAGCTGTGTTCCACCAAATGTTTTCATGAATTTTTGTGTTGGGTTGGTTGCATCATTGCAGTTTCCTGCTGTGTCCGGTGTGCATGTTTCAAGCAAAGAATTTGTCTTAATTATCCAAACATCCCCATTTGGTTCTAGAAATGACTTTGTTTGGCCGGCAATTATGTATCCTCCATCCGTTGTTTGATTAATGTCATAAGCAACATCATTCTGGTTTCCCCCAAAAGTTGCCTGTAATTTAAGAGCCCCTGTGGAATCTGTTTTCACAGCCCAGATTTCCCAACCAGCCCCAGCAACCATCTTGTTTCCACCAATTATGTATCCTCCATCGCTTGTTTGTTTTAGCGAATAAGCTTCATCATTCTGGCCGCCCCCGCTGTCAAATGTCTGTACAAAAGAATTGCTGCAACTCTGCGCAAACGCCGCTGCGGAAAAAAGCACAGCCGCAAAAACAACAACCAAAATTTTTTTCATTAGGCCGCCAAATTCAATTTTTTTTGCTAATTTTAATTTTTTTGTTAAATTCCAATAATTATTTTGCCATTGAAGAATAATAAATTAGTGCAATAACCGCAAACCCTATTACCGGCAAAAATAACAGGTTTGTTTCCGGCACGCTGACATTGTTGTTCACTGCTTCACCAAGCGTTATATAATACGAGTCGTAATTGTTATTGGGGGAGATATCGTCAAGCGGTATGGGCACGCTGGCTTTCACAAGAAATGTCCCGTTGGTGGCTTCCGGCGGGGCCGTTGACCATGTAAAAGCGTATTTTCCCGGCGGTTGAATTGATTTTCCGCTTGGATTGGCCAAATTTTTTCCCGGGAAAGTCACATTAAATGGCAAAGGCCCGGCTATTAGTATTTCAGCGGCTACGTTGCCTGGCTTTATGATTGAAAAAGTAATTGCCCCACTTATTGCATTCGGCGTATTATTTGTGACAGTTGCCTCAACTGTCATCGTGTTTGCCCGGGAAAAAAGCGCCGTATCGGTTCCGCCCTCGTTTGTGATTCTTGTGATTTCAACAGACAAAATGTCGCCCGGCACAAGCAAGATTGTGCAGCTTGAAGTGCACCCGTCTCCATTTTCAAGATTTCCATCATCGCACTCTTCTGACCCGCCACTGGCCAAACTCCACAAATACCCGTCACCGCAGTAATTGCCCTTGCAGGAAGACACAGAGTTTGTTGAATCAATCACACAGGCACCAGCATCAATGCCCCATGAAAGGTACGGCAGGTCATTTGTTCCGTTTGACAGGCCATCATCGCATTCCTCTCCAACATCAGTTATTCCATCTCCGCATCCAGAAAACCCTGAAACTTGGTCGGTAGGGCAGAAAACAGTGCCCTTGTTTGCTGCATCAGATAAATCATGCCTGCAGACTGCAGTGCTCCTTGCAAGCCCTGTTGGTGCAGCCAGAAAAAACGCAAAAAAAACGCTGATTAAAAAAATCCACAAAAAAACCGTTTTTGCCCCAAGTTTGTGCATTCAAAATCCCTCTTCTCAAAGCACTTTCCCTGCGCCTTGGCATTTAGTATTTTAATTAATGAACTATATATAGATTTCTGAACAAATTTTAATTGCAGATTATAATTTAAAAGTGGTTTTTTTTGGGAATTTCGGCAACAATTTTTCGGGAATATGACATCCGCGGAATCGTCGGAAAAGAGTTAAGCGAAGAAGCCTTTGAACTGCTTGGCCGGGCTTACGGCACATACCTTTTGGGCTTTGGGTCAAAAAAGGCAATTGTGGGCCACGACAACCGGCAAAGCTCGGCTTCATACAAAAATGCCTTCATCAAAGGCCTGCTTTCAACTGGCTGTGATACAATCGATGTCGGCATGGTTGTGACGCCGATGCTTTATTTTGCGCGAAAAAAATGGAAAACAGACGGCGGCGCAATGATTACTGCCTCCCACAATCCCCCCGAATACAATGGAATCAAGCTCACGCAGGGGAACGGCTGCATTTTTGGAAAAGAAATACAAAAAATCAGGAAAATTGCGGAATCGGAAAAATTTGCAGGCGGAAAAGGCAAGTCCGTGAAAAAAGGCATTTCAAAAGAATACGCAAAAATGATTGCAAAAAAAATCCGCCTCAAAAAAAAACTCAAAGTCGTTGTTGACTGCGGCAACGGGACAGCCTCGCCGTTTGCGCCAAAAATTTTTCGGTCGCTTGGCTGCCGCGTTTTGGAATTGTTCTGTGACAGCGACCCAAATTTCCCAAACCATTTTCCCGACCCGACAGTCCCCAAAAATTTGTCAGAGCTTGTGAAAAAAGTCGCGCAGGAAAAAGCCGATGTGGGCATCGCCCTTGACGGCGACTCTGACCGCATCGGCGTGGTTGATGACGCGGGAAACATCTTGTTTGGCGACACTCTGCTAATCCTTTTTTCGCGCGAAATTCTTGCAAAGAACAAAAACGCAACAGTTATTGTTGAGGTGAAATGCAGCCAGTCGCTGATAGATGAGGTGCAAAAGCTTGGGGGGCAAACAGCCATTTCAGCAACAGGCCATTCAATCATTGAAGAAAGGATGCACAAAGAAAATGCCCTGCTTGCAGGCGAAATGTCTGGGCACATTTACTTTGGCGACGAATACTATTCATTCGATGATGCAATTTATGCGGGCGCAAGGCTGCTGCGCCTTTTATCGCAAAGCGAGAAAAAACTTTCACAAATGCTGGTTGACGCGCCGAAATATTTCAACACGCCGGAAATACGGGTTGACTGCCCAGAAGAAAAAAAACAGCAGATTGTGGAGGAAACAAAAAAATTCTTTTCCAAAAAGTACCCAAAGTCGGCCACAGTGGACGGAATACGGGTGGTTTTTCCAGACGGCTGGGCATTGGTGCGCAAAAGCAACACACAGCCAAAACTCATCCTGCGCTTTGAGTCAAAAACGCAGCAGGGGCTTGAAAGGATAAAAAGCGAGGTCCTCCAAAAATTGAGGGAATTTGAGCCATTGCGAGGTTTAAAAATATGAAAGCGTTTGCGTCCGCTTGCATCGCGGATGTGTCCCGCCTAAAGGCGGGGCGGTGATATTTCGCCTGATTGCGCAATTGCAAGGTTTAAAAATATGGAAAAATAATATAATAGGCGTTTATGGGGAAAAAAATTTTGCTGCTGCTGGCATTATTGGTGTTTGCGGTTGCCGCGCACGCACAGCTGGCGTGCTCTGCAAACAGTGAATGCGATGACTCGAGCCCAAAAACGCTCGACTATTGCCAGCGGCCGGGGGCAGAAAACTCCGGGTGCAGCAACCTTTCATGCGTCGTGGCATGTGCAACCGACGCCGACTGTGATGACAAAGATGGCTTAACTGTTGATGTTTGTGCTGGCGCTGGAAGATGCAGCGCGGTCTGCTCGCACCTTGAATTGTGCGGAAACGGCGCGGTTGACCCCGGGGAAACTTCGTGCAATTGCCCACAGGATGCAGGCTCATGCGGCGGGGAAGCGCCTGGAACCTGCAGGGAAATTGCATGCGTGGGCGAAACATGCGGGCCAACCCTTGCGCTTGGATGCTGTGGCAACAATATCTGTGAATTCCGCGAGGATTATTCAACCTGTTCTGCGGACTGCAAGGCAAAAAACCTCCAGATAGAAATAACCGGTGCAAGCGAAAGCGATTACTATATCCGCGGGGAAGAAGTCCGCGTCAAGGCAACAATTACGGCAGACGGCGTTCCAATTAAAGACGCGACCGTAGAAATAGAGGGTTTTTTTGGAAAACTGCAATTGTTAAACGACGGCCACCACGGAGACGCAAACCCGTTTGACAACGCTTACGGAAATACGCTTGCCATTCCGGAAAACATCGAGGCAGACACATACCCTGTTACGATCAACGCCGTTTTTGAAAACAACCGCGGAATAAAAACATTCAGCCTCAAAATTGACCCAAAGCTTGAACTGCGGTTAAACATTTCCAAAGAAAGCATTTTCCTTGGCGACGAAATAAGCGTGTCAGGGATTGTGTCAAAAAAAACTGCCGGAATAAAATCAAGCGTTGCACTCACAGTCTATTCAAATGGCATACGGGTGGCACAGGAAAATGCCGAATCAAACGACCTGGGAGAATTTTCCTATTCTTACCGCACAAGCTTTCTTGACAGCGAAGGTGAATGGAAAATAGAGGCATTCACAAAAGACGGCCTTGAAAACACGGGGTATGAGGAGAAAAAAATAAAAGTTTCGGCAAGCGAAATAACCGCGTTCCTAAACGTCAACATTGCAAAAGAACTCAAGGAAACATATGTGCGCGGAGAAAACGCGCTGATTTCAATCACCGTGACAGACAAAGGCCAAAAGCCGGTAGGCGGCGCAAAAGTCAGCGTGCTTGTGCCAAAAATGGCTTCGCTGGCACTCCAAGAAAAAGACGGCCTGTACGAGGGAATGCTCCAGATTGGAAGGGACTTTCCGCTAGGAAAACAGGAAATAAAAATAACGGCGCTTAAAACCGACCAGAACGATTTCTTTGCAGGCACAGCCACCATAAAGTTTGGGGTGGAGGCAACACAGATAGCGCTGCAATTGGTTTCACCAAAGGCAACCAGCGTCCAGATAGGCGACGAAATAGAATTTCGCGTGCTTGCAAGCTACGGCGACCAAAGCCCCGTGATTTTGTCAAAAATCGACTCAAACGTCAACGGGAAAACAATTTCGCTCAACGCAGTTGAAAGGGGCGTTTACTCCGGAAAATACATTGTAAGCGAAAACGATTCGCCGAAAATATTTTTCGGAATATATGTGGATGATTCATTCGGCAACACGGCTTTTTCAAGCCAGGAAATAGAAGTGAGCGGGTACTCGGCTCTCCATTACCTGCGCAGGTTCGGCCTGCAGCTCGTTTTTGGGGCAATACTAATCGTGGTGATTGGCAGCGCATTGTTTTTCATAATGTCAAAGCAAAGGCGCATTTTGGGCCTGGAAAAAGAGGCAAAGCACACGATAGAGGAAATAAAAAAAATACAGCAGGAATACTTCAAGGAGGCAACGCTTGACCGCAAAAACTACGAGCGGCTGCTTGACAAATACGAGTCAAAGCTCCAGGACATAAGGAAAACAGCGGCACAATTGAAGGAAAAAAAATGAAAAAAACGAACAGATTCGTTT
The DNA here is from genome assembly GCA_964362395.1 of uncultured archaeon. Classification (GTDB taxonomy): domain Archaea; phylum Iainarchaeota; class Iainarchaeia; order Iainarchaeales; family GW2011-AR10; genus JACPKT01. The sequence goes on along the minus strand of CAYIER010000022.1, from coordinate 5,212 downwards.
GCACCCTTATGGGCACGGCAATCCATGCATGCTCCGTCTACCCGTACCTTTACCCTTCCAGGGCAGGCAAGGCAAGCAGGGCAGGCAACGGGGCAATAATATCAAATATAATTCTGGATTAATATAAAAAAACGGAAAACGGTTTTTTTTGTGGTTTGCGTGAAAAAATTTTTTTTTGCCATGTGCCTTATGCTTTTTGCGGCAAACGCATTTGCGGCAACATCGATTTACTGGCTGCGCGGAAATGACTTAAGCGGCCAGATTGAAGGCGGGACATACAATCTCTTGAGCTCAACCCAGCCATCTTCTGCCTCCAAAGAAACATTGATCCAAAAAACTGTGCAAACCGGAACAGGTGAAATTGCGCGCTGGTACACGCAGGTGTTTTTCCAGGATTTCATTTTAAGCGGAAAAGTTTATTTCTGGGCAAGCGGCCTGGAACTTTGGTCCGGAAAATCGCAATACAAGGTGGCGCTGTACGATTTTGACGAGCAGGCAGACAAAAGCACACTGATTGCGGCATCAAAGTGGGCTGAAATCAGAAGCCCGCCACAGGAAACCCAAATTGAAATAACAAAGCCATACATAATAAAATCGCAGAATCGGCTAAAGCTCTCCATTGAATACAATTCAGCCTCGTTGAATTCAATAATCAAAATGGCGGTCGACGAACCACAGGCATTTCAGGAAACTGAATGGCAAACACCAATCGGAACAAAGTTTTCCGCCTTTGGCGTGAAAAACACGGCTGCAATCCTTTTAGAAATCTGCCTGGAAAGCTCCATTGCCTGCTCTGATGATGCCGGTTGCAGCGACGGCCAAGGCCTCACAACCGATACCTGCCTTGCCCCAGGAACATGCAGTGCAAAATGCGAGTACAGGCAATGTGAAACAAAATGCATTTCTGACGCACAATGCGCGGACGAAAACCCGCTGACCAGCGACACCTGCAGCGGCATAGCCCAATGCGGCGCGGCGTGCAAAAACAGCCAGTGCAGTGTTTCATGCAAAAGCAGCTCTGACTGCAGTGACTCGAACCCAAACACAAAAGACGAATGCGCATTTGCCGGCACATGTTTTGCAGAATGCAAAAACACCGGGTGCATGGCAGGGCAAAACTGCATCGCGCAAGAACCCCGTGCCTGTGGGGACGGCGTCTGCGAGTACGGCGAGTTGTGCGATACAGATTGCCTGCAAAACAACATCGAATTGATTGGAATAAAAGACGGTGAATATTACCTGTTTGGCGAAGAAATAAACGTGCAGGCAAAAATAAGCGGGCCGCAAAAGCCAGCCAAAGTGGCAATGAGCGGCTTTTTTGGCGAAAAAGAACTCCTTGACAGCGGAACTGCTCCGGATGAAAAAGCAAACGACGGAATCTACTCCGGGTCATTTGCGGCGCTTTCCCCAAACAGCGGAAGCCTCAAGGTCACGATAAGCTCCTACATGCAGCAGGGCACAACAAGCATTGCAAAATATTTTGAAATAGCGCCATTTATTGATGTGCGGGTTGTAACCGGCAAAAAAACATACTTTCCTACAGAAACAATTTTCATCACCGCCTCTGCAGGCAAAAAAGGAAAACCGGTTGCTGTGGCGGCAACGGCAGCCGTTTCAGAAGGCGGACAGGAAATTTTCCGCAATGCCGCAAAGCCAAACGAATTTGGCGTTTACGTTTTCAGTTACAAAGCCAGCTCCCTTGACAGGCAGGGTGAATTAAAAATAGTTGTCAGTGCAGCCGACGAATTCAACAACAGCGGCACTGCCACCGCAACCGTGTTTTTGTCCGGCGGCGGAACGGTAAACAAAGGGCTGTTCATAGAAGCGGTTTTTATCCCAAAAGAATTTTCAAAAAACCAGCCGCAAAAAATACAGGTGAAAGTAAAAGACGAAAACGGCTTGCAGGTAAGAAACGCCAGCGTGCAGGCACAACTTGCGGGGAAAGCCGCGGTTGAATTAAGCGAAACCCAAACCGGAATTTATGAAGGCATTTTTTCGCCAGCAGAAACAGACCCCTCAGGCTGGCAGGCAATAAAAATTCGTGCAAAAAAACAGGAAGGCGGAAAAGAGCAGTCAGGCGAATTTGAGCAGGCAATAACGATAAAACCGCTTGCGCTGGAACTGGAAATATTTGGGGTGGAAAAAAACTTGGCTGCGCCACAAGAGGCAGTGCAGATAAAAATTGCCGGAAAAATCGGCCAAAGGGCAGTTCCCCTCAAAACAGTGGTTGTAATGCTCAACGGGAAAACAATTGAATCAAGAAAAGAAAACAACTTTGAACTGGCAACGCTTTTCCTTGACGAAAACAGCCCCGGCGAAGCTGTGCTTTTCGTGAACGCAACAGACGAATACGGAAACACTGGGTCAAAAAAAATACTGCTTGCAAAAAGCGGCCACTCCATCCAATACCTGTTTTCACAGAATATTCTGCCTATAACCGGCATTTTGGGGGCAATTGCCGCGATAATTGCCGCCGCCGCGTATTTTTACTACAAATCAGCTGAAAAACAAAGGTTAAAAAAAAGGGAAAACGAAATCATTAAAGAGCTGGCAAAATTGCAGAAAACATATTTTGAAGGCGGGCTAATGCCCCGCCAAGAATACGACAAAAAAATCGTAAAACTGGAAACCGAGCTGAAAATATTGCGGAAAAAAACCGGTGAAAAAAAATGAAAAAAATGGCCCTGCTGTTCGTTGTTTTTTTTGCCGCAAGCGCCCTTGCAATCGGCTTTCAGACAGACAAAACAGGCTATCAAAAACTTGAAGCAATAAAAATTTCCGGGAGCTGTACCCAAGGGGTGCCGGCAAAACTCTTTGCCACATCTGGCCGCCTGCAGATTTTTTCAATTGACATTGAATGCAAGGAAAACGGCTCCTTTGAAACACAGTACCAGACAAGCTTTTTGGACCACTCAGGGGAATGGGCGCTTGAACTAAACTCAAGCAGTGAAAAAACAGCAAAAACAATTTCTGTCAACGAAATCCGCGAAGCCGGCTTCTACATTGTGCGGTTCCAAAGCCCAACAGAAGGCACATACCAGAGAAACCAGGCACTGGTATTTAGCGTGGAAGTAATTGACGCAGGAACCCGCATCAGCGATGCGGCAGTTGTTGCATGGGGCGCAAAAGGGGAAAAAATCCAGTTCAAAAACAACGGCAACGGCCAATACGTGCTGGAATACAAAATACCGCTTGACGCACCAATAGGCGACTGGAAACCAGAAGTGAGGTCACAGGCAAAAAAAGGCGAAGGCATGTTTGGAGGCATCGGTAAACTCAACCTGCAGATTGAGCCGGCAACAATACTGGTTGAAATAAACGAGCCAAAAGTCTCCTCTTTTGAGCAGGGCGACAAAATAAATTTTGGCATAACCGCAAAATACGCTGACGGTTCGCCGCTAAGCAGCCCCGTGGTGTCATTGACCGCAGGCGAAACGGCAAAAAACTTTGAGCAAATAACGCTTGACAATTTCAAGGCAGACTACACTGTCCCGCCAAATGCATCGGGGGCAAGCGAAATACAGGTGACTGCAAAAGATTTCGCGGAAAACACAGGCGTTGCAGCCGTAAAAATCGTCGTAAGCTGCTCGGCAACCTGCCTGATACGGCAATACGGCCTCATGGCCGCGGCAATAATTCTTGTAACCGCCGCGCTTGCAAGGATTTTTTACAAAAACATGAGCCTTAAGGGAAAAAAAGAGCAGCTCAAAAAAGAAGAGGAAAAAATAAACAACCTCATAAAAGACCTGCAAAAAGATTACTTCACAAAGGGCGTGATGCCGGCTGATTCCTACAAAAAAAACCTTTCAGAATATAAAAGCAGATCGGTCCAGATAGAACAGGAACTGCTGGAACTAAAAAGAAAAGAACAGGCGGAGTAACGTTGCGGATGGCCCAGGAAAACAGCAGCGGGGGAAAAAACGGTTTTTTCCAAAAATTGTTCAAAAAAAACAGCCAAAAAGGGTTTGATGAAAAAATTGTTGCGGCAAACGCAAAAGCCGCTAAAGGCAAAGTAAAGGAAATAATCGCCGAGTCGCCTCTTGAAAAAAAATTTGAGGAACACTTGGGCCTTTCGCTAAAAATCCCAAATGCGCGGCTTGATCTGTCCACAAAAATCCCAAAAGCCCCTGAAAAAAACAATGCAGAAAGTGAAAAACAAAAACGCCTGACGCAAAAAAGGGCCGGGAAAAAACTTTCACTGCTGATAATTTCAAGCGAAGAGTACCTCAAAAGCATTGCCGTCATCTTAAAATACGCCACGAGAAAATACCAGAAAATACTTTACATCAGCCTCAACGAGCTATACGGCAACCTCACCAGAAACCTTGACAACAACGGCATTTCGCTCAAAAAATTCTATTTCATTGACGCAATCACAAGAACCGCGCAGACAAACATGGACGAAACAGACAACTGCACGTTTGTGACATCGCCAAACTCCCTTGTCGAACTCAGCCTTGCAATAACGCAAAAAATCGACGAAATGGAGCCGGACCTCATAATTTTTGACTCGCTGTCAACCCTGTTCATTTACGAAAACGATGCGATCGCGGTAAAATTCACGCATTCGCTCATAGGAAAAATGAAGGCCGCGGGCTGTGACTCAATACTCACTGCACTTGAAGGCGATGCTGGCCGAAAGGCAATAAAGGACCTTGGGATGTTTGTCGACGAGTTTTTGACAATGCCAGAATACCAGCTCCAGCACTTTTCGTTTGGCGAAGACAAAAAGCCACTAATCCCAAAGCAAACCCCAAAAGAACAGGCGCTGAAAAAAGAAATGGACGACCTTTTCCCTAAACGAAAAACCCAGCCAGAACAGCTTGAAATCCAGAAAAAGCTAATACTCTTTGAAATGAGCAGGCTCAAGGAAAACCTTCGCGCAATAAAACAAAACCACCCTGCAACCAGCGCAGTCGAGCGCCTGGAAAAAAAATTAAAATCCATAGAAAAAAAGCCCGCACGAGTTGACGCAGCGGCAATTCAACGGGAAATAGCCGACCTTGCAAAAAAAACCGGAATAGTCAAGGCTGCAAAAAAAGAGGTCCAAGGAGCACAGCTTGACAAGGCGCTTGAAAACGTGAACTCAAAAATTTCAGGAATCGAAAAAAAACTTGCGGCAAAAATCCCTGCCGCGAAAGGAAAAAACCCGCCAAAGGAAACAAACCAAAAACTGGCCGCAAAAGAAAAAGAAAAAATCAAAAAGGCGCTT
>CAYIER010000021.1:0-13725 GCA_964362395.1 uncultured archaeon | reverse complement strand
GAATATTAATTAATTGTTCTTTTGCCAGTTTGTTAAAACTCACGCAAGGGTTTTTCAAATCAGCGTTGAGACAAACAGCATTGTTATTGCAGTGAGTGCTATCAGCACCATTGTGATTATTGAATCGATGCTTGCTGCGGCTGACTGGTAGGTTATCAGTAGCAGGTACAGGTCAATGAGGGCAAACGCCACTCCAAGCAGTATCAGGAGGGAGCTGATGTGTTTGTTTCTTGTTCCTATTCCGCGCACCTTTAGTTCGTCCATGTCTATTTGAACCTGTCGCACCGCACTTCCAAGCTCGTTTAGTTTTTCTTTGACGCGTTCGCTTAACTGGTTGACTTTGTTGATGTTGTCGTTTGTTTGTTCGCGAAAAACCTGTGTCTGGTTTTCCATGTCGCGCTCGTAGCCCTGCAGGCTTGAGATTGCGCTTGCAAGGATTTGCTTTTCTATTCCGGCAGTTGTTGTGCGCACTTCTTCGCCAACTAATTTTTTTAGCCCGACTTTTTCCTTTTCTATGTCTGACCGGATTGCCCTTATCACGTCGCCGCTCATTTTTGCGCGGTCATTTTCTTTTCCCTGTGATAATAGTTTTCTTGCCTGTTCTTTTTCCACGCCGAGCTCTTTTAGCGTTTTGAGTATAATTTCGTCAGTTTCGCCTTTGCTTATCATTTTTTCGATTATTTCAATTATGCTTGACTCGTCGTTTTTTTGGGGCATTTTAACTCATTACCTCGATTGTTTTGGAAATCTGGTCTTTATTATTTTCGACTTCTATATTAAAAAGGATGGTTGTTTGCCCTGTTTTTTTCGGGGTGAGCGTGTAATCTGTTTTTGCACATTCTTTTTGCGGCACAACAATGGTGTTTGTTTTGGTTTCTCCGTCAAAAAATTTTTTGTCAAAAACCGGCTGCACTGAAACTTTTTTTATTGCTTCAAAGCCGTTGCATGCGACAAGTTCGAACTTAAAAGTGTTGTTCGCAAAAACAAATGTCGGGAACTTGATTTCGTAGTTGAGCCCTGTTTTTGTTCCGGCCAGTGAAAAAAATTTTGCTTGTGCCTGGTAAAATGGCGATTCTGCCACGAGGTTGGCGGCCGGAAAGTTAAGCAGGGGGGGCAGGTTTATCGGCATTTCCTCTCCTGGTCCTGTTTTTTGAATTTTCATTATTTCTGTTTTTTTCCCGCTTCCTTCAATTACGCTTATCGTGATGTTGTTGATTGTTCTGGCTGAAATGTTTTTAAATGCCAGTTCTGGTTTTGCAGTGTCAAAGCCCGTTTTTTTTATTATGTCAAGGCCTGTGTTTGAGGTCAAGAGGTAGCCAAGCATTACAGCCAAAATGATGTAAATGCATGCAAAGCCCACGATTGCCATTTTTTTTCGTTTGGTTAAAATCATGCTGATTATTTGGTTGTTTTTTATTTAATATTAATTTTTCCCTTCTGCCAGTCAAGTACCAGTTTTTTTGCCATTGTCTTGGTATCCGGTTCCCCGCCCTTTTTCAGCCTATTTTTTGCGACGGCCATTTTTTCTAGCAGTTCCTCAAAATCGTTTCCCAAAAGCTCTACACCAAAAACCTCTTTTGTGCCGCCATACTTTAATTCTGCGAGTATTTTTTGTGCCGCAACAACGGGGTCTTTTAGTGCCTGTGGGCTCTTGGCTGAGAGCAGCGCAAGCTTTGATTCGCCTCCGCGGAAAAACGGCAGTACCCCCGGGGTATCTATGAGCATCACGTTTTCACTTATCCTGAAAAACTGTTTGCCGCGCGTTAGTCCTGCGGTGATTGAAACGCGTGCGGATTTTCTTCCCTTGAGGTAGTTTATCAGGCTGCTTTTGCCCGTGTTCGGGTAGCCAAGCACGCTCACAACCGCTTGCCTTTTTTTTGAAATGCTTCCGATGAACTTTTTTATCGTGTTTTTTCCATAGTGTTCTTTTACTGAAACAAGCACTGCGGGAAAATCCTTTGAAAATTCTTTCAATATTTTTTGGGCTTTGTGTTTTGAAACAAGGTCTGTTTTGTTGATGACGATAAGGATTTTTTTGTCTGCGCGAAGACAGCTGTTTTCCAGGTCACGGTTGCGCATTTCGCGCGCAAACCGCGCGTCAACCACTTCTAGCACCACGTTGCTGTCGCGCAAAACTCGCCGTACTTTTTTCCAGAAATTCATGGTAACCGCTTTTTTTCACACAGAACTTTTCAGCGCAGTGAACCCTATTTTGAAAAGGTAAAATCCGCCGACCACGAGCACGACGATTATTGTGAGCACTCCAAGCGGGTTTGCCGATGAAAATATTCCCTGTGAGAAGAGTGTTCCGTTGAATGCAAAAAACCAGCGCATTAAAAGGAACGCGGTTGCAATCACCAAAAAACCTGCCACCAGCAGCAGGGTCGTTCTTGCTTTCATAGCAGTTTCAGCCCTTTTGTGTATTCGTCAATTTCGTTTTCTGGGGCTGGCCCGATACCGATGCAGGTCGGCTCATTTGGCGCTATCTGTGTCCTGCCGGCGTCTTTTATCAGCGCAGTTGGGAACCTTTTTTTGAGTTTTTCAAACCATTCAAGCAATTCCTTTTTTGACCCGACCTTTAGCACGACCTTTTCCTGGCCCTGCTCTTTCCACTCCGCTACCCAGTCCTCGTGTTCGTTCATTGTTTTTTCAAGCGCCGCAACCGAGGCGTGGGCTGCTTGGGCGGCAACCTTTCCAGTGCCCATTTTGAGGTCTTTTCGGACAATTATGACTTGCTTGAATTCCATGTTTTTTCGCCCTAAAGTTATATTACAATTGCTTGCTTAATGTTTTTGAAATCATTGTCCAATGTTAAAATTTTTGCGTTTTTTTCAATTGCTGTCCTGTAAATCAGGGAATCTGTCGTGTGCAGTTTTAGGTTTATGGAATCGTCTGCGCTTTTTTCGCAAATTTCTTCAGTTATTTCAATTATGCTGCTTTTTGTTTTCATAAATTCAAGTGTTTGCGCAATGTCTTTTTCAGAATATTTTTCCCTCAGAAGCTTTTTTTTGACTTCGTGCAGAGAAATTGCGCTAGAAATTATTGCTTGCGTTTCAGAATCTATTATTTCTTTTATTTTTTTGTTTGCAGTAAAAAAATAGTCAATCCATGCAGAGGAATCGATCAATATTTTATATTCTGTCTCGTTCATCCCTAAGTCCCCTTAAAATTTCGTCTTTTGAGTAATGTTTTTTTCTTGCAAGAGTTCCAGCCATGGATTTGTTCATCACTTTTTTTGCAAGTTTGTTTATGGCTTCATCATAAGACGACGCATTTGTATTTTTTCTTACCCTTTTAAGCAGCTCGAGTGTTGTCTCTTTTACCTGGATAGTTGTTGCCATAAAATCACTATAACTTATAGTATCATAGTATTATAAATAAATTGCTTTAAAAAACTCGTTTGCACCGGAAATCCACTCTATAATAGTTTTTTATTCGGTTGATTGCTTTTGTTGCTTATGGGCTATTCGAACGTCATCAACGACACTGTTTCTTTCATTCATTCCGCGGAGGAGCGCAAAAAGTTTTTGTCCCAAAAGCTGTTGCCATTGAAAAACGGCCCGCTTGGCTTTTCTTCAAGGGAAATTCTTGAGGACCGTCTTGTTTTTTCGGTCAATCCGGCAAAGCTTGATTTTCGGGTCTGCGGCGTTGATTCTGGCTTTATGGACCGCAAGCTGTCTTCTGCCGACATTGTTTTGGTCCGCGCTGTCGGGGTTTGCTTTGAGTTTGAGGACTCTAAAGTTAAGTCGGCGCATTATTTTCCATCAATTTACAATTTTCCAGTCCCGCACCTTTCGGCTGGGTCGTTTGATTTGGCTGAGTCAGATTATTCGCGAAGCATGATCAGGCTGCGTGAGGAAATTTTGGCTGCAAAAAACTGCATTGAAAAGTTTTCCCCCAAGTATTGTTTTTTGGACGGAAGCCTCATTCCACAGTATGCTTCGCCTCCAAGCTCTGATTCAAATCTCAAAGGCCTGTATCACTCGATTATTGGCGAGTTCCAGTCGCTATACCAGCTGGCGCAGGACAAGGGCTGTGTTCTTGTTGGCTGCGTTGAGGATTCTCGCGGCAGCCGTTTTTGCAGCCTGCTTGCAAGTTCGGTTTTGGCAAAAAAGCCCGTTCTTGACCCTGCGTCGCTTGAAAACATTTTTGATTCGTCTTTGCTTGACTATTTTTTGGGGCACGGCGAGCGCACCCTTGCGTTTTCTTACACTTCGAATGTTTCACAGCACGCGATTTTGAAGGATTTTGACAAAAAGTGGGGTGAAAATATTTATTCAATGTACTTGAAGCCTTCGATGCTGGATGCGCCGCTGCGCGTCGAGTTTTTGAACCAGAATGGCTCGCTTTCAAAATCAGCGGACGAGATTGCCGGCGTTGTTTTTGCCTTGAGCGGAACGCACCGCGAGTACGCGTACCCAAGCATCCTTGTCGAGGCAGATTTGCGCTCGCGCCTCACCCCGCAGGAAATCGAGGTCGTTTTTGGAAAGATTTTTGACAAGCTCTCGCGCCATGTGAAATTGAAAATGCGCCGCGACAAGAGGCCGTTTTAAGGGTTGGTTAAAAAGGTTTTTTTTGCATTGATTTGTTTGTGAATTTGTATGCCTGACCAAAACGAGGAAATCGGCACCGTCATCAGCAACGAGGAGGGGCCTTCTCCAAGCAATGTTTCTTTTGTCGTGAATTCTGGCATTGTGCATCGCGGCCAGTTTGTTGAGATTGATTTTTCTGAGGGTAAAATGGTCTGCCTTGTAACCGATGTTTTCAAGACAAACCGTTACTTTGAGCGCGCAGAATCCGTGAAGGAGTTTGAGGTCAGCGGGAAAAAATTGTTTGAGCAGTTCCCGACCGCGGAGTGGGAGTACCTTCTTGGCCAGACAAGGCCGCTTGGCGTTTACACAAGCAGCGGCGCAATAAAGCGCCCCACTTACCCGCCAAGCCCCGGTGCAAAGGTAAAAATTGCCGCCGGCGCAAATCTTGGAAAGTTTTTGGGGTTTGAAAAAGGCGGCTTGAACATCGGTGAGGTTGATTACCATTCTTTGCCGGTGGAGTTAAACATGAGCCGGCTTCTCAAAAAGCACCTTGCTGTTTTGGCGATGTCGGGGAGCGGTAAAAGCGTTGCCGTAAAAACCATTATTGAGGAAATTTTGTCGCGCAAAAAAGAGCAGGGCCGCATCGCAATCCTTGTGATGGATGTCCACGGCGAGTACACTTCGTTTGGCGAGCCGACAGCTGGTGGTAAAGCCGAGGATTTTTCTTCGCGGACAAAAATTGTCAAGGCGCAGAACATCAGAATCGGGGTTCCAAAACTTTCTGTTGGCTTGATTGCAAGCATCATTTCCGGCATCAGTGACCCGCAGCGCCGCGACCTTGAAAAAATTTTGAAGAATGCGCGGGAAGAGATGCGCAGCGGCGACGGGCCATTTGACCTTGCAAAAGTAAAAAGCCTCGTTGCAAATTCTTCTGAAATAAAGACCAAGGACGGGCTTCTCTCATGGCTTTCAACCCTTGATTCTTTGAACCTGTTTTCAAAGACCGACATGCCGTCTATAAATGATGTCGTCAAGCCTGGGCAACTGACTGTTATTGATTTTAGTGACTTGGTTGAGTTAAAAAAAAAGCAGGTAATTGTTTCTTACTTTGCCTCTCGCTTGTTTCATGACAGGCGTGCAAAAAAAGTCCCCCCTTTTTTGCTTGTTGTCGAGGAAGCCCATAATTTCGCGCCTGAAAAAACAAAGCTTGAGGCGTCAATTTCAAAAGGCATCATTGAAACCATTGCACGCGAGGGCAGGAAATTCGGGGCATCACTTTGCCTTGTTTCGCAAAGGCCAGTAAACTTGTCTACAACTGCTTTGTCGCAGTGCAATACAAACATTATTTTGCGCGTTACAAACCCGTATGACTTAAAGCACATTGGCGAAAGCAGCGAGGGCCTTGACTCAAAAAGCACTGACATGATTACTTCGCTTCGCGTCGGCGAGGCTCTGCTTGTGGGAGAGGCAGTCAACCACCCTGTTTTTTTTCGCGTGCGAAAAAACCGCTCGCCAGATTCAAGGCACGAGATTTCTTTGGAGCAAGCAGCCTTTGAGTTTGAAAAAAACAGTGAGGACTCTTTGCAGGATGCTGCAGAATTTTTGGAATAAAACAGCGTTTGCGTTAGCGCCTGCCAAAGGAACAGCCTTTTTTATTCACTGCCAAAGTTTTACAGCTGGCACCGCGTACGCGTCCCGCCTGAAGGCGGGGCGGTAATATAATTTTTGGTTAAAAAAACTCGCACCGGAAACCGTTCCTTCCTATCCCGCACCGGAAACCCGCCCTCTTCCAAAATTGCTTTTATATTCTTGAAAAAACCATTCTTTATGGTTTTGGAAAAAGTTTTTCTTGCAAACACCGTTTACCTGCCGGAAAAGCGCCAGATTGTGCTTGAATTTTCTGGTTCACAGAAAAGGCTGTCAAAGCGGTATGCTTTTTTTCCTTCATTTTATATTCCTAACTCTGAAGAGTTTTTGGGGTTTGCCAAAAATTTTGATTCGAAAAAAATCAAGGTTGATGTGGTCAATGAAAAGTCTGTACGCGTTGTCGCGGCAACTTTTTCAGATCTTTTGCTTGCCGCAAAGGTGGTGAGTGATTTTTTTGGGAAAACTGTTTTGCTTTTGGATCCCCGCCGCCAGTTTTTGGTTGAAAATGGCTGGAGTTATTTTGACTCATTTGCTGTTTTGGGAAACGAATTAACAAAGGATGATTCCATTTGTGCACCAGATGTTTCCCCTGATTTTTTGTTTTCATCGGTTAAAAGCGCTTTTTTTGAATTAAAAAAAGCCGATGAAGCGGCTGCAGGCGAATTTCTTGAAAAATTCTGCCTGTCAAACATCCTGAAAACCAATGTCCTTGAGCTGCCGCAAGCGAAACTGGAATTGTCTGAACTGTTTTTGGAAAACCTTTTTTTTGGGCACAAGTTTCCATTGCTTTTTTCCGGCGAAAAAAAGTGTGGTTCAATTGATTTTGTGGAAAAAAATTTTGGCAAAACCGGTTTTGCTAAACTGAATTTCTTAAGCGTCTTTAATTCAATCGCGTCTTTCCCTTTCTTTAACATTGGGTTTGATTCGGTTAACTGCCAGTGCTGCCGTGATTCCATTGCTGCAAAAAAAGTTTCCCCTTCTTCTCTTGTTGAAACCGATTTTTTGTTTGACGGGGTATATTTTGAGTCAAAATTCAGTTCTTTTGCAAAACAATTTCACGAGGAGCATGGTTCAAAGCAGCAGAGGATCGATTTTCAAAAAGAATGGTGCCTTAAAACAGTTCCGGTTGGCCCGTTTTTTTCAGGCGAAAAGGCAGTGCTTCCCCTGATTGATTACAGTTTTTTGGCAAAAAAAAAGTTTGTTAGCGATTTTTTTGTGTTTAAGGGAAAAACGTGGTTTTGTGAAAAAAACGAGTCTTTTATTTCAAAGGAATTAAAGGCAATGCAAAAAAGCCTGAGTTCGGCTGCAAAGCTTGTGTCAACAAAAAGTTCGCAAAGAATCGCTTCAAGCGGGATTCTTTTTACAGAGCAACTTTCTGGCGATTTCTCCTTTTCTTATTATTCTTCTTTTTTCAGCAAGCTGCGGGAAATTTATCTGGGCGTTTTTTTGCGTTTTGCCGATCATGGCAGCCGTTTTTTTGACCAAAAAATTTCAGACAGCATTGAATGCATCCAAAAGAGCCTGTTGTCGGATTTTTTGGATTTTGCCGAGCAAAACGGGTCAGAGTCAATCAAAATCGGGGGTTTTGAGGCACTGGTTAAATCAAAAAACCCTTTTTTTCTTGCAAAAAAATTTTCGAAGGAATTTAATCTCCCAAACCCCGAAATTTCGTTTTAATGGCCAAAACAACCGCTTTTTTTTGGTTTCAAAAATAATGTTCATATTATCGTCTCCCCGCAGGGGAGCCGTGTGTGCGTTCCAGTTGTGCGCAAACGGCTTTTTTAACCTTTTGGTTGAAAAATGTTTAATTAAAACTGTTTTTTGATCCCCATGAATAAGATTACCCGTTTTGAAAAGGCGCGCCTTATCAGCGCCAGAGCGCTCCAGATTTCTTTGGGTGCGCCTGCCCTTGTAAAGGCGCCTTTGGGCACGTCAATTTTTGAGATTGCAAAACTTGAGCTTGAAAAAAAAATCCTTCCATTGACTGTCATGCGAACAATGCCTTCAGGGGAAGTAACAATTGTGGAAGTGGAGTAGAAATGGGCAATGCGGTTCCGAAAGCAATCAAGGCAAGGGCAAACCTTTTGCTAAAAGAGTTCCCTGACCAAATGGGAACCGATTATGTGGCGAACAAAAAGGCCATTGATTCGCTTGAACTGCCGCTTGGCAAAACCAGCAGAAACAAGATTGCGGGTTTCATTGTCAGGCAGGTAAAAAAGAAGGCAAAGCAGTAATTATTTGATTTCTTGAATGTTTGGTTTTGTCGGCGAATTTGAGTCCTTGTCTCTTTCAAGAAAGTATAGCGACCCGTTTGCCGCAAGTTCCATTTCCTTGTCATGCGTTATGATAAATATCTGTTCAACGAGTTCCGGCAAATGGTTTTTCATCATCTGTGACAGCCTTGCAACAGTGTTTGAGTCAAGGTTGTGCGTGGGCTCGTCAAGAATCAGCCAGCTCAAGTTCTGTGTCAGCACAAGCGATACCGCTATCCTGATTGTCAGCGCAACGCAGCTGCGCTCCCCTCCGCTGAGTATCCCCTCCACCCGGGTCCACGGCCCGTTTTTTTGCTTTACTAGGATTTCGTAGTTTCCTGTCTCGTTTATTTCAATTTTTGTGCTTTCAAAGTCGCCGTAAGGGTAAATGTTTTGCCATATGTCGTGCATTGCCTCGTTCACGGAATTTATCAGGCTGTTCCGAAGCTCTGCCTGCGTTTCTTTGAGTGCATTCACAAAAATTGCTGTTTTTTGCGCCATTTCTGCAATTTGTTCCGCGTTTTTTTCCAGCTCCACTATTTGTTTTTTTGTTTCAAGCAGCTTTTTTTCGCTTTGCTCAAGCTGCTCAATCAGTTCGGCTGCGCTTTTTTTTCCCTGTTGAAGCGAAAAAATTTTTTCTTTTTCATCAGTCAGCACCTGCCTTTGCCCGTCCAATTCTTTTTGTGAAAAGCCGGTTCTTTCTATTTCAATGCGTAGTTTTTGGATTTCTTCTTCAAGGCTTTTTTGCTGTTTTTCTTTCTCAAAAAGCTCTTTTGCACGTGTTAGCACCTCTGCGGTTTTTGCTTCCTCTTTTGATGCCGCGTCAATTTTTTCCTGTGTTTTTCCTGTTTTTTCTTCAATTGCCTGTTCTTTTTTTTGCATTTCTTTGAGCATTTTTTCAAGCACAAAGAGCTCTGTTTCGGTTTTGTGTTTTTCTTTCTGCACTTCTTTTAGCAGCTCTCCCTTGATGTGCTCTTCAAGGCTTCGGCTGCAAACAGGGCAGGTTCCTTTGGCTGACCAAAGTTCCCTTAACTGTTTTTCTTTCTGAGAGTTTTTTTCAATTAGTGCGCCCATTAGCTGTGAGTTTTTCTTTAATTCGTTTTGGTTTTTTTTTCCCTGCGCGTGCAGTTCGGATAGTTCTTTTTCAAGCAGTTTTCTTTTTTCAGCGGTTCCTTTTTGCTCTACTGCAAGTTCTTGAATGCTTTTTTTTCCAATTGTGTGCTTTGCATGCGCAATGTTTTTTTTCAGCTCTTCGCCATGCCCATGCGAGCGTATCAATAGTTCATTAAAGAACCTGAATTCTTCTTCTTTTTTCTGAAGCAAAGCGATTTTCTCGCCTGTTTTTTTGAGTTTTTCCTGCAAAACTTTTATTTCCTTGTTTGCCTTTTCAATCAATTCTTTTTTTTGCCGTATTTTTTCCGCTGTTGCCTCAAGTTCTTTTTCACTAAAATTTTGCCTTATTTCTTTGAGCCACTCTTTTTTGTCTTCGGCCTGTTTTTTCAGGCGGTTCTGCATGCCAACAGCATTTGCGCGAACCAGCTCGTACCTGTTTATCAGTAACAAGTCATCAATTTTTTCTTTTCTTTGCGCGGGGTTGAGTTTGAGAAAATAGTCTGTCTGGTTTTGCTCTGAATAAATCGCCCGCGTGAAGAGGTCAAAGTTCACGTCGGTTATTTCCTCTATGCGCTTGTTGACCTCGCTTGGCTTTGGCCCCGCAATCAGGCGCCCGTTTTCCTTCAGCGTGGCTTGGTTGGAGGAATTCCTAAAAATCGTGCGCGAAACCTCGTAGTTTTTTTTGTTGTATTCAAACTCAATTAGCACGTTTGCATGGTCGCGCAAAACTGGCTTGTTCATTATTATTTCGTCAAGCTTCACTTCGCGGGCATTTGCCTGCGGAAAGGTGCCGTATAGGCCAAAGCAGATTGCGTCCATTACTGATGTTTTGCCGGAACCGCTGACCCCCACCAAAACATTTGTTCCGGCCGAGAATTCGAACTCGCTTTTTGAGTGGCTCTTCCAGTTCTCAAGGGCAACGCGCGTAATCATATTAAATTAAATACTCAAAAAGGTTAAAACAAAACTGGTTTAGCGATTAAATTTATTGCCATTGGAAGATTATTTTATATATTAATTTTAAGTGATTTTGAATTTCTTTTGAAAGATTCAGTTTCGATTTTCCATATTTTCTGGCTTTTAACTCAACTGGCATTTCAACTATTTTTTTTCTTTTTTTTATGAATTTCACGAGTATTTCAGTGTTTATTTCAAACCCGTTGCTTTCTAAATTTATTTTTTGAAGTTCTTGCCTTTTGTATATTCTAAAGATTGGTGTAAATGAAGTCAGCTTACTTTTCATTAGAAATGCATAAAATTTATTTATGCTTTTGCTTAAGAATAGTCTATCTTGCGCAACATTTTTTGTATCGCGTTTTTTGATAAAACAAGAGCCAATAACACAGTCTGCGTTTGTTTGTTTTATCATGGAATACATTTTTAGTATGTCTTGCGGGTCAAATGATAGGTCTGCATCAAGGAAGCATATGTATGTTCCTGAAGAATTTTTAAGGCCTGTTTTTAATGCTGCCCCTAGGCCATAGTTTTTTTCATGATTTACTAGTTTGAGATTTTTATGTTTTTTTGCTGCTGACTTGATTTTTTCTTCGGTTTTGTCTTTACTTCCATCATTAACAAATATTATTTCGATTCTATCATTTATTTGATTTATTTGTGGAAATAGGGTTTTTTCTATATGGTTAATGTTTTGTTCCTCATCGAATCCCGGAATAACAATGCTTAATTGTATAGGGTGCCGGTTTTTCATATGCTGCATCAACTTGCATTTTTTTTTATTTTGCTAAATTTTTTCACAAATTTTTATAATGTTTTGAGCTGATATTCCTCTTCCATAAGGGGGTTTCCATTGTTTTCTTGTTTCAAGCATTTTTTCTGTTGAGGCAAGCATTTTTTTTGGATCCGTCCCAGCTAAAATGTTGGCGCCTATTTCTACTGTTTCTTGCCTCTCAGTTTTTTCTCTTATAGTCACGCAGGGGGTTCCTAAAATGCAACTTTCTTCTTGGATTCCTCCTGAATCAGTTATAACGGCGCTTGCAAGCTTTTGTAAAAGTAGCGAATCAAAAAAACCTATCGGTTTAGTTGTTTGGATTTCTCGCGGTATTTTTAATGAAAATTCATGGATTTTTTTCATTGTTCTTGGGTGAAGTGGTAAAATAATTTTTTTTTTGGTTTTTTTTTGAATAAGTTTTAGGCCTTTTAATATGTTTTTTAGTTTATGTTTTTTATCAACATTTTCAGCTCTATGCATTGTTGTGTAAATAAATCCGTGTTCTTTCAGATTAAGTTTTTCGTGTATTTTGGATTTTGAAATTCGTGCGTCAAAAATTTTTATTGCATCTGCAATGGTATTTCCTGTTAAAAAAATTTTATTTTTATAAACTTTTTCTTTTAGAAGGTTTGCTTTTGCAGTTTTGGTTGGCGCAAACAGATAGTCTGACAAATGGTCTGCAATAGTTCTGTTTATTTCTTCAACCATTTCCAAGTCATAACTTCTAAGGCCTGCTTCAACATGGCCTAAAAGAATTTTTTCGTTTTTTGCAGAAATTGCACCCGATATCACTGAATTTGTGTCGCCCTCAACCAAAACGATTTTTGGTTTTTCTTTTTTTAGTATTTGTTGAATTTTTTCTTTCATTATGCCTACTTGTTCTGAATAGTAAAGAGATCCTATCTTAATATTGTACTTTGCGGGTGGAAGTTTCAACTCTTCAAAAAATGCCAAATCCATTTCGCGTGAATAATGTTGCCCTGTGTGAAGTGTGAAAAAATCTATTTGTTTTTTTTTGCAAAACAATATTATTGGGGCCATTTTTATTATTTCTGGTCGTGTGCCTAAAATTATGCAAATCTTTCCATCCAAAAAGTCACCTAAAATATAAACTCTTGTTTTAGTTAAAAAATATGCTGTGGCTCTTGTTTAAGCCAGTATTGGTTTCATAGGCGTGTGCAACCAATGCCAGTGACATAAAAAACGTGGCATATTGATAATAGTTTGGCGAGCCAATTTTTGAGAAAAAAATAGCTATAAATATGGTAATTCCTGAAAAAAACATGGCTTTTGACAAAGAAATTTTTGTTTCAGCCGCATATTTTGAAAATATCAGCAAAGTAATTCCTATTATGGCGCTAAAACTTATTAATGAAAATAATTCTGAACTTTTTTCTGCATTTATCCCGAATCTTGTTAAAACTTCAAAAACACTTGGGAATTTTACCAGTAATGGGTAACAATTGGAAGAATTGCAAAAAATTCTTGAAATAGTGTCACTAAATAAATCTGCAGGGGACCAAACTATAAAAGGCAGTATTATTGATGTACTTACAATCAATGCAGTAATTAAAATTTTTATTTTTTTATTTTTCAACAAAAACAGTGCAATAAAAGGGAATGCTAATATAGAAAATTGGCGTAATGTAAAAAATGCCCCTAAAAATATTCCTGCTTCGATTTCTTTGTTTTTCAAAGTAAAAACCGAAAAACCAAGAAGAAAAAAATAAGATGCAATTTCTATTATTTCTTGGGCGTTTGTGAAATTGTTTGTTGCCGGATTTAAAAGAAGTAATGCCAATGCAAAAATCGCGAAATTAATGTTTTTTGACAAGTATGATGCAAAAAAAATCATGCCGATAATTAATATGACAATTAGGTAGTATATTGACAATTGCCCAAACAATATGTGGGCCGGGATGCTTAACAGAAAGATTCCGGGGAAATAGGCAAAAGTGTCAATTGCAAAATAGTTGTAGCCAAGTCTTTGCCAGTCATTGTCATATAATTTTAGGTATTGTTCCATTTCTGTTCCATGAAAGTCAGTGGCATAAGGGTTTTCCCCATTCAATAGTTTTTGGCTTGCAACATGAACTATTGTATTTATATCAGAATTATTAAATTCAAAACCGCTAAAAATCACCAAAAATATGTTTATTTGATTCAAAAAAATTGCAAGAACAATAGTTACTAGGATAATTTTTTTGTATTGCTTGAAAAAAGCGCTTCCGAAAAAAATTAGCAGGTTAAGAAACGCAATTGATTGTATTGAGTTATAGAGTTGACCAAATGTATTAAGGGCTAATATTGCAAAAACCAACCCATATATAGGAAAAAATTCTTTATCTATTTTTATTGAGGCCATAAATTGTAACCCGCATTTTTTCTTTTTAAAGCAGTGTCATTCCTTCTATTTCTGCGGTTTCTACGAGCTTTATTTTGTCTATTTCGT
>CAYIER010000020.1:0-13781 GCA_964362395.1 uncultured archaeon | reverse complement strand
AACCATGTTAATAAACCTTTCCGGACAATTTCCGCAAAAAGCCAAAAAAAATTGCAGCCCAAACAAAAGTTTTAATAAACTCCAAACACTAAGTAATAGCACCCTTATACCTTGTTTGCTGTGTGGGTTGAGTGAAGAACAATAAAAAAATCCTTGAATTCAAGTCGTTTGCCAAAAACTTTCGCGCAGACGACAGGATAGCAATCGTTTACGACTCCGACCCCGACGGCCTATCGTCGGCAGTGATTGCGTCAAAAGCAATCGAGCGCCTGCGCGGCAATGCCCCGGAAGCAGTTTTTTTCCAGAGCCACAGCATTGTATCATTGCAGGACAGCACGCTGCAAAAACTAAAGGAGCACAAAATAAACAAGCTCATTGTTTTGGACCTTGCAGTTGACCAAGATGCAAAACAGGTAAAAAAAGCCGAAAAATTCCTGTACCTGTTGGTACTGGACCACCACAAGACATACAAAAACATTTCCTCAAAAAAAACCGTTTTCCTCAAGGCAAACGAGTTCTCTTTCCTTGACCCAAGCAAATACGCGACAGCAAAGCTTGCATTTGACCTTTTCAGCGAAGTTGTTGACATTTCCGACCTCAAATGGGTTGCATGCGTCGGCCTCATCGGCGACTGCTCGCTTAGGGCATGGAAAAAATTCTTTGACGAAACATACAAAGAAACAATGACAAGCGAAAAAGAGCTGCGCTCGCTTGTTGAGCTTGTCAGTTCGGTTGAAACAGTCAATAGGCCAAAAATCGGGGAACTATACAAAGAGTTTTTCAACGCAAAAAAACCAGGCGACTTAAAAAACTCAAAATTCAAAAACTATAAAAGCATTGTGCAAAAAGAGCTCCAAAAACTTTCAGAAGAATTCCACCAAAAAAAAGAAATTTTTCCGGAACAAGAACTGGTTTTCTTCTCGTTTAAGTCAAAGTTTGACATAAAATCAATCCTTGTAAACAACATCAGCTCAAAATTTTACCCAGACAAGACAGTCGTGATTGTCGAAGACAAAGGCCACGGAATAATGACCCTTTCCGCCAGAAGGCAGGATTTTAAGGTAAAAATGAACGACCTCCTTGAAAACTCAGTCAAAGGCCTTAAAGGGGCCATGGCCGGCGGGCACATCCCCGCAGCCGGCGGAAAAATCGACAAAAAAGACTTCAAAAAATTCAAGGAAAACATAATAAAAAATCTGGGCAAATGAAATTTGCCAAAAACAAAATGACCGCCCAAACAAAATAACAGCGGTTTTTAAATTTTTTTTCACCTAATTATCACCATGAACTCAAGCACAAAAATTTTTTTGGCTCTAACCCTTGCGCTTTTTCTGGTTTTTGGCTGCACACAACAACAGCCACAACCAAAACCGCTGGCCAAATACAATGCAGGGTACAAATTAATTGAATTTGAGTACACAAAGCCCGACGGCACCAAAAAAATGCTGGCAACGGCAATCTGGTACCCGACCAGCGACGCGCAAAAAAATTACAATTATTCAACCGGAAAAGACGAGTCAAAAATCCTTGGCGGGCAGTCAATCGGCCTTGCAGCAATCAACGGAAAAATAGCGCAAGGAAAATTCCCACTCATTGTTTTTTCCCACGGCTACACCGGCTGCGGAATCCAGTCTATTTTTCTGACAGAAGAAATGGCAAGAAACGGCTACATTGTCGTGGCGCCAGACCACGAGGATGCACTGTGCAGCTCAAAAGTGGGCGGAAAACGGCAGCTTGAAACATTTGACCTGGGCATTTTTGGCAAACCCGAAACATGGGACGACAGCACTTTTGGGTCACGCCCGTTTGACATCAAGGCACTGCTTGACGAAATGCAGAGACAAAACAAGGCAGGCGATTTGGGTTTTGGCGGAAAAATTGACGAAGCAAAAACCGGAATAATGGGCCACTCGCTTGGCGGATACACAACCCTTGCGCTTTCAGGCGCAAACGATTCATGGAAAGACAGCCGCATAAAAGCAGCAGTTGCCTTTGCGCCATACACCCAGCCGTTCCTTTTGCATGACACAATAAGAAACATCAGGGTTCCGGTAATGATTCAGGGAGGGACAAAAGACAGCACAATCACGCCTTTCCTCAACGACGCCTACAAAGAGCTGGGCGGCCAAAAATTCCTGCTAATACTTTCGGACGCAGGGCACATGCAGTGGGCAAACATCTCGTGCGTGCTCCATGCAAGCGCACAGGACTGCATGGAAAAAAACCAAAAAATAAACGCAATAGGCTATTACACAACCGCGTTCTTTGACAAATACTTCAAGGCAAGCCCAGACGCGGCAAAAAAGCTTGAAACAAAAAAACCGGCGCTTGAATCATACCAGAACGAATTTGACTGAATGATTAAAAAAAACCCGCTATTTTTTGCAATAATCAAACGCGTTTTTGAATATTGCAAACCCGTCGCCAAAGCCAGTTGCGCCGCTGCGGGTTGACTGCGGGTGATTGATTGCAAACAAGTGCTTTTCGGGGTGCGGCATTAGGCCAAACACGCGGCCTGTCTTGTCACAGATTCCGGCAATGCCGTCAACTGAACCATTCGGGTTTCGCACATATTTCAGTGCGACAAGGCGGTTCTCGTATAACTGGCTGAGCACATTTTCGTCCCTTGGAACAAACTTTCCCTCACCGTGGTTTATCGGACACTCGATTTTTTCAATGCCTGCTGTGAAAATGCATTTTGATTCCCGCAGCGCCTGCATTTCAATCCACTCGTCCTGAAAATGCATTGAATCATTGAAAGTAAGCGTGACTGACTGCGCTTCAAACGGCGCATCAAATGCAGGAAGTAGCCCGCATTTCACGAGCGCCTGAAAGCCATTGCAAATGCCAAGCACAAGGTTCCCGCCGGAAATGAAATCAGTGATGTCGTCTTTAAGAAGCAGCTTTAGCTGGTTTGCCAAAACCTTTGCGCTGCCCAAATAATCCCCAAAAGAAAAGCCACCCGGCACGACAAGAATAGAGAATTTTTTCAGCAGAACACTCTTGTTTGTAACAGAATTCAGGTGCGCAATTGCCGTCTTAAAGCCAGCCTGCTTTAGCGCAAACGCTGTCTCGTACTGGCAATTCACGCCCGCAACCCGCAACACCAGCGCTTCAGGAACCATACCAACAACTCACCATTTCAATTCACCACTTCAATGTCCCCTGCCAACTCTCTTTGAGCGCGCCAATTTCCTCGTTTATCGCAATTTCTCCGTCAAGCCCCGTTATTTCAAGCATTGTTGAACCCGCCACTTCCCCGACCAAGGCAACCGGGACACCGTGCATTATTGTTTCAAACAGTTTAGCATGCTTTTTGTTCACTTCAACCACAAACCGAGAATTGGATTCAGAAAACAGTGCAAAATCGGTGCGCGAAATTTTTTCGCCGAACGGGATTTTTGCCAAATCAATTTTTGCGCCCCTGCCGCCCGCAAAACACATTTCCGCAAACGCAACACCCAACCCGCCGTCGCTTGCATCATGGCAAGCGCGCACAATCCTTGAAGAATTGCCCTTGCCGATGCTGATTGCCTTTGAAAGCTTTTCAAAAAGCTTTTTCGCTTTTTTTGCGTTTACTTTTGGCACGCCATTGCCGATAAAACCGTGCATTGAAAAATACTGGCTCGCACCAAGCTCTTCAAAAGTTTCACCCACAACATAAACGGGGTTGCCTTCTTCCTTGAAATCCATTGAAAGGCGCCTTGAACAGTCAGGCATGACACCGACACCCGTAATCAGCAGGGTTCCGGGAATCGAAATGTGCGTGCCCCCAGAATTGAATTCATTAAAAAGGGAATCCTTTCCGGAAATGAACGGGGTTTCAAACGCGACAGAAAAATCGTAACAAGCCCTGCACGCATTGACAAGTTCCCCAAGCTTCACCGGGCGATCGGGGTTTCCCCACGAAAAATTGTCAAGCAACGCAATTTTGTCAAACCTTGCACCCGCACAAATTGCGTTCCGGATTGCCTCATCAATGTTTGAGGCAGCCATCCAGTAAGGCGAAATATCGCCATAAAACGGATTGATTCCGTTTGCAACAACCACGCCACCATTCTTGTCCAAAAGCGGGCGCACAACCGCCGCATCTGACGGCCCGTCATTTTGCGCGCCAACAAGCGGCTTTAGGATGCTTCCACCCCCAACCTCGTGGTCGTACTGGCGGATGGTTGTTTCCTTTGAAGCAACATTTGGCAGCGACAAAACACCATGCAGTGCCACCCCAAGGTTTGGCTCAACCGGAAGCTTTGGCTCCTCAAAAACCGGCGCCACATATTTTGCAGTGCGCCGCTGAGTGGGAAGACCGGTGTGCAAAAAAGACAAGTCAAGCGAAACCACACCCGTGTTGCCAAAAAAAACCTCTAACTTTCTGGTCTTTGTGAACTCGCCAAGCACCGCAACCTCAACCTCTTCAATTGCGGCAAGCTCAAGCAATTTTGGAAGGCTCCTTTTTGGGACACTTAACACCATCCGCTCCTGGCTCTCGCTTAACCAAATCTGCCAAGGCAATAAATTTTTTGACTTCAAGGGCGCTTTCTCCAAATCAACGCGCACGCCAAGGCTCTTTGCCATCTCGCCGATTGCGGAAGAAAATCCCCCCGCACCGCAGTCAGTGATGTTTGAAAACAAGTTTTTGTCGCGGGCCAACAAAATGAAATCCATGAGCTTGCGTTCCTCTATTGCGTTTCCAATCTGCACAGCAGAAGGCGGACTTGACTCGTTTAGCGTGGCGGAAGAAAAAGTTGCGCCATGAATGCCATCGTTGCCAGTGCGCGCGCCACAGACAACAATCAGCTCCCCCGGAAAGCAT
This sequence comes from uncultured archaeon, assembly GCA_964362395.1. GTDB lineage: Archaea > Iainarchaeota > Iainarchaeia > Iainarchaeales > GW2011-AR10 > JACPKT01. Next base: position 8,968 of record CAYIER010000020.1, on the reverse strand, counting down.
CTTTTGTGGACACGGTTTTTTGGAATCAGACCAACCGAGCCGCAAAAAACAAGCGGGTTTGCAACAAACCTTTTGTCAAACAAAATCGCGCCATTAACTGTCGGCACGCCCATCTGGTTGCCGTAATCGCGGATACCTGCGCGCACTCCCTTAAAAACCCTTTTCGGGTGAAGCACGCCATTTGGAATATTTTCTTTTGATGTGCCTGGATGCGCAAAACAAAACACATCCATGCACGCAACCGGCTTTGCGCCAAGGCCCGCACCCAAAATGTCGCGCAGCACGCCTCCAAGCCCCGTATTTGCACCACCATATGGCTCAAGCGCGCTTGGATGGTTATGCGTTTCCACCTTGGCTGCGATTGCAAAATTTTTGTCAAAAGAAATCATCCCCGCGTTGTCGTGGAAAACAGAAACCAAAAAGCCCTTTTTCTTCTCCGAAATTTTTTTTGTAGCACCAGCAATGTAAGTCTTGAAAAGGCTGTAAACCATTTCCTTTTTCCCGCCCCCCTCAAACTCGATTGCGCAGTTAAACACCTTGTGCTTGCAGTGCTCGCTCCAAGTCTGCGCGATTGTTTCAATCTCAGCGTCCGTCGGGTTGCGGCCGCACTTCTGGAAATACCCCGCAACCGCCTTCATTTCAGCAAGGTTCAGCGAAAGCAGCATTTCCTCACTCAGCAAAAGAAGCTCTTTTTCCAAAACACCAAGGACTTTTATTTCCCGCACAAGACTGCTTTCACTCATTTATTTTCCCACCCGCCGGCAAAACCCGGCAAATCGCCCTTTTTCCCCCTGTGCACCCTGATTTCCTCAATCAGCGAGTTAAACAATTTCTGCACCGCGATCTCGCGCACGTTTTCCTCAAAAAGCTTTCCCCAAAAAAAATACAGTTTCTTGCTTTTAACCGATGCCGCCTCGCCAAGCTTTTTCCCCAAAAAATCCTCAATGCCACGCTTTGCGATAAGCCCGACATTGTCGGTCACGCCGGAAAGAAAACCAACCTCAAGGCAAAAATCAAAATCTTCAAACAAATGCGAATTCACAGAAAATTCGTCAGTAATCGGGTCAACAAAAAGGTTCCCACAAAGGCCCATGATTGCCTCATCGCCAAGGTTTGCATTGATTTCAAACAAACTGGCGGTGCGAAGCTGTTCAATCCCAAAAAAAGACAAATCCGAACAGATTTCACCCAAAATCCCCAACCCCAGCAAATCAGGGCGGCTTTTTTTTGGCGCGACTTCTATCCTAAAAACAGGCATAAAAAACTCAGGTAAGAAAAGAATTTAATAAAGAGCCACCATTACTTTATTGTTCCCCCCATGACAGAAGAAGCCCACCACGAGTGCGGACTCGCAGCAATCAGCCTCAAAGAGCCATTAAAAGACCAGCCCATAGGCGGAGCAGCATACTATTTGTACAGGATGCTCTTACAGCAACAGAACCGCGGACAGCTTTCAGCAGGAATCACCACCTACAACAAAGAGCGCGAACAATTAATTGACACTTACAGAAAACTCGGCCTCGTAAACGAGGCATTTTCGTCCCACATCGAGGAAAAAAGCAAGGCAATACTCCGAAAATATGAGGGAACGCGCGGAATCGGCCACGTAAGGTACGCCACCTGCGGCCTAGACGACGAAAGCTACGCCCAGCCCTTTGAACGCCACCACGGAAGGCTCTGGAAATGGTTCGCGTTTGCATTCAACGGAAACATCGCAAACTTTAATGAGCTTAAAAAAGAAATGGAAAAACAAGAATACAACCTGGTGCGAAACATCGACACCGAACTCATACTCCACCACCTCGAACACCAGTTCCGCGGGGACAGAAAAACCACGCTGGTCGAAGCATTTGCAAACATAAGCGGAGTGTTTGACGGCGCATACAACATTGTTTACATCAATGCACAAGGTACGCTTGCGGGGCTACGCGACCCACAAGGATTCCGCCCGCTAAGCTTTGCAGAAGACGACGGAAAGGTGGCAATTGCGTCAGAGAGCTGTGCACTTGAAAACCTCGGAATGATAGACATAAAATCGCTCAACCCCGGGGAAGTCATAATGGTGGAAAACAACCACACGGAAATAAAACAATACCAGAAGCCAAAAAAAGTGTCAAGATGCATGTTTGAATGGGTATACTTTGCAAACGCCGCCTCGGTAATTGACGACAAAGGAGTGTACATCGTGCGATGGAGGCTAGGGGAAGAGCTTGCAAAACAAGAAACGCTAAAAACAAATGACAAAGATTTTGTCGTAGTCGCAGTGCCTGACACGGCAAAACCCGTAGCAGACGCATACGCGCACACGCTTGGGCTTCCATCAAAAGAAGGCCTGCTCCGGAACAGGTACGTTGGCAGGACATTCATTGAAGGCGCGGGACGCGAAGAACGCGTGCGCGAAAAATACAACCTCAACAAATCAGTCCTTGAAGGCAAAAAAGTAATTTTGATTGAAGACAGCATTGTGCGCGGAAACACAAGCAAGCCACTGGTTGATTACATCAGGAAAAAAGGAAAAGCGCTCGAAGTCCACGTGCGCGTAAGCTGCCCGCCAATCCGCGCGCCATGCTTTTACGGAATAGACATGTCAACGCTCACAGAAATGATTGCTGTCCGCCACATGGACAAAAAACAGCTCGAAGAACGCGGATACGCGGACATAAGCGAAAAAACAATCGACGGGATAAGAAAAGACATAAAAGCCGACACGCTGCAGTACCAGACACTTGACGGCCTCGTAAAAGCCCTCGACTTTGAAGACGGAAAAAAAAGCCTCTGCCTTGCATGCATCACAGGCGAATACCCGACCCCTTTTGGCGAAAAACTCTACCAGATATCAAAAACCAACCTAGACAAAGGAATCAAAGGAAGGACACACGAACTGGAAGTTAAGTCATGAAGCTATAGCAATTTACAAAATCAACCAAATCCACAAATTTACCATTTGCGTCTGAAAATTTAAGGACAGCTTGCTGCCCCTTTTGTCTCATTGGCCAAAAGCCTTCCTTTTCGAGCCCTGCCTATTTAAACCAAATAAATCACGAAATCTACATTATTATTAATTTCTATCAACAATTTTTTAGAAAACACATGAAAATCCTCGTAATCGGCAGCGGCGGGCGCGAGCACGCTTTGGCTTGGAAAATGTCAAAATCCCAGACCGTTTCAAAAATCTATTGCGCACCCGGAAATGCCGGCACGGCACAAATCGCACAAAACGTCGAAATACAGGCAGAAAACATCCCCGCGCTGTTGGAGTTTGCGTTAAAAGAAAAAATCGATTTAACCGTTGTAGGCCCCGAAGGCCCACTTGCCAAAGGCATTGTCGACGAGTTCCAAAAACAAGGGCAAAAAATTTTTGGCCCGACAAAGGCGGCTGCAATGATTGAGTCAAGCAAGATTTACGCAAAAGAACTAATGAAAAAAACCGGCGTGCCAACGGCAGGCTACCGGATAATTTCAAACATTGACGAAGCAATAGAGTTTGCGCAAAACCACGAAAAAACGGTTGTCAAAGCAGACGGGCTTGCCGCAGGAAAAGGCGTGTTTGTCTGCAGCACAAAACAGGAAATGCTTGCCGCCGCAAACATGTTCTTGCAGGAAAAAATTTTCGGCGAAACAAGCGGCAAAATAATAATTGAAGAATTCCTTGAAGGAGAAGAGGCATCGGTCCTTGCGTTCTGCGACGGCGACACGGCAAAGCTGATGGTTCCAAGCCAGGACCACAAACGGGCATTTGACGGCGACAATGGCCCAAACACGGGCGGCATGGGAGCATACGCACCGACGCCGATTGTGCCAGAAAAAATGCAAAAAGAAATCGAGAGGGAAATTTTTTTGCCGGTTCTTTTGGAATTAAAAAAACGCCAAACGCCTTTCACAGGCGTGCTTTACGCAGGGCTAATGATTTCAAAAGAAAAACCATTCGTGCTCGAATTCAATGCACGGTTTGGCGACCCAGAAACCCAGGCAATTCTGCCACTATTGGAAACCGACCTGGTGAAGATAATGCTTTCCTGCACAAACAAAACCCTTGCAGGCCAAAAAATTGAGTGGAACAAAAAAACGGCTGCCTGCGTTGTGATTGCATCAGGCGGCTACCCCCAAAATTTTGAAAAAGGAAAAACCATCAGCGGACTGAATGAGGCCGGAAAAATTGATGGAGCAATAGTTTTCCACGCCGGGACAAAAAAAGAAAACGGCAAAATTGTTTCAAACGGCGGAAGGGTGCTTGGGGTAACAGCAATTGCAGGCACTGTTTTTGAGTCAGTGCAAAAAGCATACAATGCAGTTGAAAAAATTTCCTTTGAAAACATGCAGTACCGAAAAGACATCGGGTGGCGCGCAATCTCCAAAACAACGATTGAAAAAGAAAAAATCCGAACCCTCATAAATCACCGCAGGAACAGGCTCTCGCCGCATGAGATAAGGGAAAAAAGCAAGGCCATCCGCGAAAAACTCTTTGAACTGCCTGAATTCAAAAACGCAAAAAACATTTTTTGCTACATCAGCTTTTCAAGCGAAGTGCGCACAATTGAGTTCATAGAAAAATGCGCCAAGCTCAAAAAAAAAGTGCTTGTGCCGGTTGTTGACAAAAACTCAAACGAAATAACACCGGCAGAATACCCAGGGTTTGACCGGCTCAAAAAAGGCGCATACGGGATAATGGAACCCGCAGTGGCAAAAGAATTCCCAAAAGAAAAAATCGATCTAGTGATTGTGCCCGGCATTGCATTTGACGAAAACTGCAACCGGATCGGCTTTGGAAAAGGCTACTTTGACAAGTTCCTTGCAAAACTGGAGCCAGCCACGCCCACAATCGCGCTTGCATTTGACCTGCAAATAGTCGCACGCATTCCAGCCTCAGAGCACGACGTAAAAATGAAAAAAATAATAACGGAAAAAATGGAAATTGAAAGCAAATAATAGCAAACTGCTTATATTTTTGAACGTTTTTATGGCAGTTTGCTATATGCAAAGAGCAATTAAAAGTTCAATTATTTCTGCTCTTTGCTATAACATTAAGGCAAAATTTGAAAAATTATTTTTTCCACTATTTAAAGATTCATTAAGAAAATTCTTCGAAACCTTTAAATACAAAAACAAACAATTCTTTTTAGAGGTGTTTTTGATGGATTTTAAAGACGAAAAAAACAAGACAAAAATTGCAATAGTGCTTTGGACTTTCAATTTTTTCCTAACAGGCACTGTCGCACTCTACTATTTGGGGGCAATCATGTTTGCTGCATAAACTCAGTGCTTGAAGTTGCGCACGCCGGTAAAGACAAGTGCGATTTTTTGCTCCTCTGACTCTTTTATTATGCCATTGTCCTTGACGCTTCCACCGGGCTGGATTACCGCACTGATCCCCGCATGGCCAGCAAGCTCAATGCTGTCAGGGAACGGGAAAAACCCATCGCTTGCAAGCACGGCACCACGCGCTTTTTCGCCCGCCTTTTCAAGCGCCATTTTCACCGCATCCACCCTTGACGTCTGCCCGCCAGAAATTCCAACGGCCTGTTTCCCCTTTGCAACAACAATTGCATTGCTTTTCACATGCTTTGCCGCCTTCCATGCAAACAACAAATCCTCAAGTTCTGACGCGCCGGGAATTTTTTCCGTGACAAATTTCAACTGGTTTTTTGAAACAACGCTCACGTTGCGCTGCTGGACCAAAAGCCCCCCGACGACTTTTTTAAAATCGACCAGCGGCTCCATCGGCTTTTCGCCAAGGCCAACCACTTCAAGCAGGCGAAGGTTTTTCTTTGAAGACAAAACTTCAAGCGCACTTTTTTCAAAATCCGGGGCAACAACAACCTCGTTGAAAAAAGAAACAATTTTTTTTGCGGCTTCCCCGTTGCACGTGCGGTTCAATGCAATCACTCCGCCAAAAGCGCTTTTCTGGTCCGAATCAAACGCCTTTGCAAAAGCCGACTCGATTGTTTTTGCCTCCGCGATTCCGGACGGAATGGTATGCTTTACAATGCAGGCAGCTGGCTGCGAAAACTCCTTCACACACTCAACCGCAGCCTCGGCGTCAAGGTAATTGTTAAACGACATTTCTTTTCCCTGCAAAACTTTTGCAGCCGCAACGCTTGGCTCCGGCTGCACCGGGTCACGGTACAGCGCGGCCTTTTGCTGGAAATTTTCACCATAACGAAGGTCGGAAACCTTTTCAAAAGTCGGCGTAAAGTGCTTTGGAAACATGCCCTTTGAAAATTTCTGCCAGAAAAAATTTGAGATAAGAGAATCGTACCCCGCAGTGAGGCTGAACGCCTCAATTGCAAGGTTCTGACGGGTCCTGTTTGAAACCACCCCGTTTCCGGAAATCAGTTCCTGCGAAACCTCAGCGTATTGCTTTGGTGTGCAGACAACTGCCACGCGCTCAAAATTCTTTGCAGCAGCGCGAAGCAACGCAACGCCGCCGATGTCAATTTCCTCGATGATTTTTTGCAGGTCCTTTGTTTTCGAAATGGTTTCCTTGAAAGGGTAAAGGTTCACGACAACAAGGTCAATCAATTCAATCTTTTGGCCTTTAAGCTCCTTCAAATGCTCCTTGGAACCGGTGGCAAGAATCCCTGCGTGTATTTTTGGGTGCAGTGTTTTCACGCGCCCGCCAAGCATTTCGGAAAACCCCGTCAGCTCGGAAATTTCTTTCACCGGAACCCTGTTCTTTTTAAGCACCGCTGCCGTACCACCGCTTGAAATTATTTCAACGTTCAGGCGGTGCAATAGCTTTGCAAACTCCACTAGGCCGGTTTTGTCAAAAACAGAAATCAATGCGGTTTTTATCCTAGTCAAGAAGCTTCACCAAGCCATCCTTTACAGCAATCTTGTGCTCCGCAAACAATTTAAGGGCTTTCAAAATGACTTCCTGCTCTGCCGCCTGCACGCGATTTTTGATGCCTTCAACTGAGTCAGTTGGATACACGAGCACCCTTTTCTGCATTATTACCGGCCCGCCATCAACCTGCGGCGTCACAAAATGCAACGTGCAACCAGTTTCCTTCAGGCCGCGCTTTTTAACCTCCCCGTGCACGTCCAAGTCACGCGCGCCCGCAAACACCGGCAGCAATGACGGGTGAATGTTCATGATTTTGTATTCGAACTTTTTGCAGAATTCGGATGACAAAATGCGCATGTAGCCTATCAGCAAAATAACATTGGCCTTTTCCTTTTCAAAAAGCCCTACAAGCACCTTGTCGAATTCTTGGCGCGAGGAAAACTTTTTTTTGTCCAAAAAAACGTTTTTTATCCCGTGCTTTTTGGCGCGCCCAAGGATGAGCGCATCCCTTTTGTCGCTTGCAACCAAAACAATTTTTGCCGGCAATTCCTTTTTTTCGATTGCATCAATCACTGCCTGCAAGTCAGTTCCCCGCGTGGAGCCAAGCACGCCTATCCGCAAAATTTCAGGCATTGTTCTGCATCCTGCACGCGGCAACGGTATTTTGCAGAAGCGATGCAATCGTCATCGGCCCCACCCCGCCCGGGACAGGAGTGATAAAGGAAGCGCGCTTTTTTGCGGATTCAAAATCCACGTCGCCGACCAATTTGCCCTTCACTTTTGTAGTGCCGACATCAATCACTATTGCACCCTTTTTCACCATAGAACCCTTTATCAAACGCGGCTTTCCGGCTGCAACCACCAATATATCCGCATTTTTTGTAAACCATCCAATGTTTTTTGTTTTAGAATGGCAAACCGTAACGGTCCCGTTTTCCGCAAGCAGCAACTGCGAAACCGGCTTTCCGACAATGTTGCTTCGCCCCACGACAACGCAATTCTTTCCCTTAACCGGCTTCCCGGCAGATTTAATCAGCGCCAAAATTCCCTTTGGAGTCGCAGGGATAAAAGACGGTTCGCCCGCAAACAGTTTTCCCTGATTGACAAAACTAAATCCATCCACGTCCTTTCTTGGGCCAATGAGTTCCATGACCTTGCCTTCATCCAATTGCTTTGGCAGCGGCAACTGCACAATCATGCCGCTGACTTTTTTGTCGCCATTTAGCTGCAAAATTTTTGCCTTAATTTCTTCAAACGAAACACCTGCGGGAAATTTTTCACAAAAAGCATTAAAACCCAGCCCCACGGCAGTTTCAAGCTTTTTTGAAACATAAACGTTGCTTGCAGGGTTTTGGCCAACCTGCACAATCGCCAAGCCAGGGACAATGCCTTTTCCATTTAAAACAAGAATTTCTTTCCTTAAACTGGCCAGAATTTTTTGGGAAACCTTTTTGCCGTCAAGAATTTTTCCCACAAAAAAAACCCCTTACCCATAAAAAACAAACTGTGAACAAAGCGCTTTGACTTTTGCGCGGATTTTTTTTAGCTTTACAGCGTCATCTGCACTTTTTAGCGCAACCGAAATCATTTCACCGACTTCCCTCATTTCTTTTTCCTTCATTCCCCGCGTGGTCAAAACCGGAGTCCCAAGCCTTATCCCGCTTGGGTCAAAAGGGGACCGCGTGTCAAAAGGAATAGTGTTTTTGTTGCAATAAATTGCAGCCTTTTCAAGTGCCGCTTCTGCCTGTTTTCCAGTCAAGCCAACCGGCGTGACATCCACCAGCATCAAATGGGTATCAGTCCCGCCACTCACAAGGCGCAAGCCGTTTTCCATCAAAGTGCCAGCCAATGCCCGCGAATTTTTTACAATTTGCCCCGCATATTTTTTGAATGACAAACGCAATGCCTCGCCAAACGCAACCGCTTTTGCTGCAATTGTGTGCTCATGCGGCCCACCTTGCAGCCCCGGAAAAACTGCCTTGTCAATTTTTTGCGCAAACTCTTCCCTGCACATTATTACCGCGCCGCGCGGCCCACGCAAAGTCTTGTGCGTGGTCGAAGTGACGACATCAAAATATGGGACAGGGTTTTCATGCACGCCTGCAGCACACAGCCCCGAAATGTGCGCAATGTCGGCAACACAATAAGCCCCTGCCTCGTCACAAATTTTTCTGAACTCCTTAA
>CAYIER010000019.1:0-14055 GCA_964362395.1 uncultured archaeon | reverse complement strand
CAACTGCACAGATAGCATAAAATACTAGTTTGGATTATTTTAAAGCAGTTGCATAAAATTTTAACCAAATTTTTTTTTGCAGGGGGGTGGTGTTGGTGGTTACAAGAAAACTATCAGAATTATTGGATGAAATAAACGATGTGAGGCCGCAAAACTTTTGGCATGCACGGCTGATTGAAATGCAGGCACTGTTAAAGGAAAAAAAATACTCTGCGCTTGAAAGGCGGATACATGACCTATTGCAAAGCGACAGGGCAACCGGCAGGGTAAAGCCGCCAAAACAGGCCCCGCACAAAGGCAAGGGCAAATAAGGGAAGCCCTGAAATATTTTGCCGGTGTTTTTTTTATAGTAATTCAAAAGTATATTATTGTCCCGTCGCCTGCCATGTAAGGGAAGACGGGACACGTACGCGGTGTAACAGATTGCCAAAAGAAAATATTTTTCAATATTCAATTGGTCATTTGTTAAACAAATTGGCAAAGAAAAATTTGGCGCGATTTACCTGAAATTCAAAAACAGCCTAAAGAAAAAGAATTTTATCTGCTCAATTATTCCAACTGGCGAGTAAACTATGCCGCCATTGTTTAACTGGTTTTTGAATTCTTTAACCGGGTCCTGTGCCTTGGAAATCGCGTCAACTCCCGCCTTTGAAACTTTTATGTTTGCCGTTGGGTTTGAGATTTCGCCCTGTTTTGTTTCAACAATCTGGCTGTTTTGAACAACCATGCCGTATTTTTTTGGCGGATTAGAGCTTTCATCCGAAATGTTAAAGCGCCCATCGCCAAAAAAGTTGAACTTTATGCTTACAACCTGTGCAGGCTCGCTATTTGGCCCGACAACACTATCGGCGCACTCAACATACATTTCGCGGAACAATCCGCCAATGTCTGTCCCACAATCTGCGTTCACGTTGCACTGTGGGCAAATCTGGCAGTTGTCAAAAGCGCTTTCGCATGCAAGCCCTGTCTGCGGCGGGCCATTGCAGTAAAATCCTGTTTTGCTCCCGTTGACAGTTGTTGTAACAGATGCTGTTGGGTGAAAGTATTTGCAGACCTCAGTTGAGTATGCGGTGTACCCAACGCATGCTTTTCCGGCTTTTGTGCAGGCCTCGTTTCCGGTATTTCCAGTTGGGTCATCAGCTGAAACAACGTAATAGGTTTTTCCGTTAAAAATTTTTGAGGCAATCCCCCCGCCAATGGGATTTGCCGGCGGCGGGTTTGAGTTGTCAGGCGGAGCGCCTGGCTGTCCAGCGTCAACATAAAAAAACAGGCCATTTGATTCCTGTACCTTTGAAGGGATTATCCCGGCGCAAGTTGCCAGTTGCCCGCTTGTCCCTGATTGGCAGGGCGCGTTTGCAACACAGTTTTTTGCATCCCACTTGTTGCATTCGGGGCTAAGCGGGTCGGGGACACATTTCTGGTACGCATAGCCGCTTGCACACGACATCTGGTTTAGCGCACAATCATTGTACGGGCAGCCACTTGCACCACCAATTGGTGAACCGCCATTTCCGGCAACAATTTTTGTCGGCCCGGAAATCAAGGACGGCGTGTTGCTGCACCTGATTGAGTTTTCGGAGCCGTTAAAATTTCTCAAAGTGCAGGTAATTGTCTGGGCAGTGCAGCTTGGCTGCGGGGGGTTGTTTGCAACCGGTCCAGGCCCTGCAAGAGTGCAGAAGCTTGCTGCAGCGCCAACCAGGTTGCAGTTTATGTGCGCAATTGAGTTATTGAAAACGCACTGGTAGTCCGCTGCAACGGCAAACTGGGCAAAGGCAAAAATGAGCAAAATTGCCGCAAAAAGCGTGTTTTTCATGCATTCAAAAAAAGAGGCAATGTTTTTAAAATACTTGCAGGGAGAAACTTATATACAAAAGGAGTTGAATTCTTTATAATTGCAAAAAATGGCTCTTTCTTTTTTTTTGGAATTTTACAAGAATTTAAGTTTTTTATAGGAGAGTTTTAATGAAAGGTTTTGAAGAATTGAATTTCAGCAAAGAATTAAAAATGGGCATTGACCGGATGAAGTTTTCTGCCCCAACGGAAGTCCAATTAAGAGTGATTCCGCTGATTCTTTCTGGAAAAAACGTGATAACAAAAAGCTACACCGGGAGCGGGAAAACCGCTGCTTTTGGAATTCCCTTGTCTGAGCGGATTTTAAAAAAGCAGTCAGAAAAAGTGCTTGTGGTTTGCCCGACCCGCGAACTCACAGTCCAGGTAATGGAAGAGTTAAGGAAAATCAACTCTTTTTCCGGCATCAACGCAATCGCCGTTTACGGCGGCCACGGGATGTCAGAAGAACGCAATGCCTTTAATGGAAGGTATGGCTTTCTTTGTGCGACACCTGGCCGGTTGTTGGACCACATCAGGAACAGGCACTTTGACCCGTCGATTTTTGACACAATTGTCCTTGACGAGGCAGACAAAATGCTTGACATGGGGTTCATTGACGATTTGAAAGACATTTTAGGGCACGTGCAGCCAAAGCACACGCACCTTTTTTCCGCAACGCTTGACGGAAGCGTGGCAAAAATAATCGACAAATACATTCCGCAATACGAGGAAGTGATACTTGCCGAAGAAATCATCGGGAAAAACATCCTTGAAAAGCACGTGAACGTGCCCCACAACAACAAATTCGACCACTTGGTTGAAGCCATTGCGGGTGCCGGCGACGGGCGGGTGCTGGTTTTTGTTTCAACAAAAAGATACGCAGATGTGCTGAGCAAAAAATTAAATGCGCTTGGCTATCATGCGACAAGCATCCACGGAAACAAGTCGCAGAGAAACCGCGAAATTTCCCTGCAGCAATTCAAGGCAGGCAGAAAACAGATTTTGATTGCAACCGATGTCGCCTCGCGCGGGCTGCAGATTGACGACGTGGAATTTGTCATAAACTATGATGTTGCACGCGACTCCGACACGCACAAGCACAGGATTGGAAGGACCGGCAGGATGGGGAAAACCGGGACCGCAATAACGTTTGTTTCAAGCGACGCACCCATGCAGTCAACCCAGGGAAGCTTCAGGCGGCCGCGCAGGAGCAGTTACTCCGGGGGGCATTCGTCAGGCGGCTATTCTTCCAGAGGGCGCTCATCTGGCGGATATTCTTCCGGCGGCCATTCTTCCGGGGGGCGTTCTTATGGCAGCCATTCTTTGGGCGGGCGTTCATCAGGAGGCCATTCTTCTGGTGGTTTTGGCTCCAAAAAAAGAAGCAGCTTTGGCGGCGGACACGGCAGCACAAGAAAACGCAACTTCCACAAGAAAAGCTCTGACCGCGGAAACTACAACGACATATCATTTGACGGATAAACAGGCGTTTTATCCGTTCGATTATTTTTTTCAATTAAACAGTCTGCTTAATTGTTTTGGTTTTCATTCTTTCAAACCTAACAGTTAGTTTTTCCCGCCAGCGCACAAACTTCAATTGGCGTTAACGCCCTGTTCCATACGGTTATTTCATCTAATTTCCCTTTCCATTCGTCCCCGCTGCCATTCCCTCCAATATTAATCCAATATGTGCCGCTTTGCATATTAACTGAAACAGTTTGGGTCCCAACTTGAGTTCCATTTATATAAATTGTTTTGACGCTGCCATCAAAAGTCCCTGCCACGTGCGTCCAAGTGTTAAGTGGAATGGAGTTTGCGGCGGAAGAAATCCTTGTTCCTGCAACGTAAAATCCAAGTGAGTTATTGCTTCCCCCTGTATAACTAGTTCCGGCTGCTGTCTCTCCTGCACTTAAGAGCCATGAGTCCCCATAATCCTTTCCAATAATCCCTTCATAATAAACCAAATTTTGTGTAGGGTAAATCCATGCACTTATTGAAAAACTGTCTGCATTGTCAATGTTATCAATTGGCTTAGGATTAATTGCGCTATAATTTAGCCTGATCATATCCCCCGTGAAACCTCCGGAAAAACTGCAAGCAGTGGAATTAAACTGGCCTTGCACTGTACAATCAACCTGTGGGCCTGTAATATACCCGTCTTGGTGGTTTTTAGTGTTGTCAAAAATAGGTTGATTAGTTCCAGAAGTGTTTTCATTTAACCTGTACCAAGCTATCAATCCTGATGCTGCTCTGCAAGTATTTGGCCCATAGCTAAAGCAAAGATATTCTCTCCCCTTTACAGTAACAGCATTCAGAGAGCATTCCTGGGGCGGGTATTTTGCGCACAGCGCGTGCGCCGTTGCAAGGTAGGTTTCTTCTTCGCTTGACCCGCCAATATTCAGTATAAGCGCAATTACAATCACTGCAACCAAAATTGCCCCGCCAATCAGCAAAAGGTATTCGAGTGCTCCCTGGGCTTTTTGCATGAAAAATGAACCGCTTTGCAATATTTAAACTTTTATTAGCCATTTTTTTGGGCCTTTAACTCGCCATTTAACCAGTCAAAATATTCCTTGTTTTGGCCAGAAATTTCAATGAACTCAATGCATGGAACATCGTATGAATGAATTTTTTTCACAAGTTTTTTAATTCCTGGAATTTTTTGCCTGGCTGTTTTGCAAAGCAAAAGTGCTTCCTTTGCGCTTTCAATTCTGCCGTTCCACCAATAAAAAGAATCAATCCGTGGCACAATGTTTGCGCATGCAATCAGGCGCTTTTTTAGCAATTCAAACGCTATTTTTTTGGCCTCTTTCACACCACCACAAGTTATGTAGACTAAATGCATTTTTTTCGCCTTTTTCTGGATTTCTCTGCCAAAAAAATGCCTCAAAACCTTTTTAAACGCTAAAAGGGGTCAATATTAAACGGGTAGTAGGAGGCAGGCCGACGGTAATCTCCCGCAAGGGGATAGCTGAGGAAAGTCCGCCCACTCAATCCAAAAAATCACTCTTGAAAGAGAGTCCACTTGAACAGAAACGATATCCTTCACAGGAATGAAACGGCGGGTGGTTAAGCCCTGTTCAATCGGGGAAGAGTGCAAGTCGAAAAGACGCAGCCCCAATGGGGTCGTGCCGCTTTGGCGGCATGAGACGAATGCCTGCAACCGTCCAGCCAGTTGGTTTGGGTGCCATACTTTGTATGGCGCTAGTCCCGCTTTAACGGGACGCATACCAGCCGGATGCGATGGCTAACAAAAGGCGGCTTACTCCCTACTGCCCACTTCTTCTTTAAAACCTTTTATTTCATTGTTTTTTTCGTGAAATAATGAAACCCGACAAGCAGGTGAAGGCAGAGTTTCGCCAGATTGCTTCAAAGGACCCGCAAAAGCATTACCCAGTGGAGCCATTAAAGGCACTGGGTTTTTCGCGCGCACAGTGCACTGATTGCAAAAAGTTTTTCTGGTCAATTGCCGCTTCAACTGTCTGCGGTGACCCGGCGTGCTCTGGCGGCTACCGTTTTGTGGGTGATTCTCCTGCAAAAAAACAGTTTGATTACTTGGGTGCATGGAAGGCTTTTCGGGACTTTTTCAAAAAACGCGGCTACTTTGAGTACAAGACTTATCCTGTTGTCGCGCGCTGGCGGCAAGACGTTTACTGGGTTGGCGCCTCGGTTTACCCTTTCCAGCCATACGTTGTCAGCGGCGAAATAAAGCCAAAAAGCAATGCGGCAATCATTCCGCAATTGTGCCTGCGCTTTAACGACATTGACAACGTCGGAATCACCGGCTCGCACTATGTCTGCTTTGACATGTTTGGGCAACTGCATTTTGAAAAAGCAAAAGATTATGGCATGGCATTGTACTGGGCAGAATATTTTGATTGGCTGACAAAAGGAATGGGCATCCCTGCCAAAGAAATTGTCGTCCACGAGGACGCGTGGGCTGGCGGTGGAACGTTTGGCCCGTGCATGGAATTCTTTTCGCGCGGAATGGAAATAGGAAACCAGGTGTACATGCAGTACCGCCAGACGGATACGGGTTTTGAGGAATTGGGCATAAAAGTGCTTGACATGGGGCAGGGCCACGAGCGCGTGCCGTGGTTTACAACTGGAAAGAGCACAAGTTATGAAACAACTTTTCCGACTGTCGCAAAGTACCTTTACAGGCAAACCGGAATAAAGGTGGACGAAAAATTCATGCAGCGGTTCCTTCCGCACTCGGCGTTGCTGAATTTTGACGAAACTGATGACATTGAAAAAGTCTGGAAAGAGATTGCAAAAAAGCTGTCCGTTGATGTGAAAGAACTGAAAGAAAAAGTTTTGCCTCTTTCACAGCTTTATTCAATCGGCGAGCACTCGCGCGCTTCACTTGTAGCGCTCACCGACGGCGCGCTACCCTCAAACGTCGGTGGTGGATACAACCTGCGCGTGATAATGCGCCGCACAATGGGCTTCATTGAAAAAAACGGGTGGGAAATTGACTATGCAAAGCTTTCGGAAATGCACGCGGCGTTTTTGAAGCCGATGTACCCGCACCTAAGCGAAAGCCTTGGCGATATTCTCAAAATAATTGAAAACGAGCAAAAAAAATTCAAAGAAAACCGCTTGCGCTCGCGCGAAATAATTTCAAAAACTGTGTCAAAAAAAGTCGACACGCAAATGCTGATAGGGCTGTACGATTCACACGGGATAAACCCCGATGATGTCGCAAGGGAGGCAAAAAGCGCGGGAAAAGAAGTCCTTGTGCCGCAGAACTTTTATTCCATGGTTGCAGAGCGCCATGGGCAAAAAGAGCAGGCAACAAAGACAAAGAAAAAAGAAAAAATAGATTTAGCCGGTGTGCCTGAAACAAAAATTTTGTATTACAATGACTGGAAACTAACAGAATTTAAAGGAAAAGTTGTCTGGGTTAGTGAAGACGGCTATTTGGTTGCACTGGATCAGACCGCGTTTTACCCCACAAGCGGGGGCCAGATATTTGACACGGGAACATTGAACAGCGTACGCGTGGTGGACGTGTTCAAGCAGGGAGGGGTTGTCCTGCACAAGGTCGAACAAAACAATTTTGGGACAACAGGGCAATCGGTGGACGGAAAAATCGATTTTGAGCGAAGAAAACAACTGATGCAGCACCACTCCGGCGTGCATGTGCTAAATTTGTGCGCACGAAAAGTTTTGGGGCAGCACGTTTACCAGGCTGGCGCTGCAAAGACGCTTGAAAAAGGGCGTTTGGACATAACGCACTTTGAGCAGCTGACAGAAAAAGAGTTCGCAGAAATTGAAAAGTGCGCAAACCAAATAATTTCCAAAAATATTCCTGTGAAAAAAGAGTTTTTGCCACGCGAAGTTGCGGAAGAAAAATATGGCATGAGGATTTACCAGGGTGGCTTCATTCCGGGAAAAAGCTTGCGCATTGTAACAATCGGGCAAGACGTTGAAGCTTGTGGGGGAACGCACGCAAACTCTACTGGTGACATCGGAAAAATCAAGCTTTTGGGTTCGACAAAAATCCAGGACGGAATCATCCGCCTCTCGCTTGTTTCAGGCGGAGCGCTTGAACAGGCAGGCAAAGAAACAAGCAGGGCGCTTTTGGAAACAATGCGGCTTTTGGGCGTAAAAAAAGAGCTTGCATTGCCGCGCATTGAAGAGCTCTTTTCAAAGTGGAAAAAGGCATCAAAGGCTGCAAAAAAAGGCGAAAAACTTCTTGCAGAGGATTTTATTCTGGCTTCACAAAAACAGTCGGATTTTGGCGACGAGGAAACCATAAAAAAAGCCGCAGAAATGCTTAACACGCAGAAAGAAAACGTGCCAAAGACAGTAAAGCGGTTTCTTGAAGAACTCGAAAAAATAGGTGGGCAAAGCCTTAAATAAAACATAAATTAATAGTTTGTAAACTAATTTAACCAAAAAAGGGGAAAAAAATGGACTTTAAAGCAATAATGAAGGCAATTCTGGTTCCCATAATTATTTTGTCGGTTCTTTCGCTTGCATCAGTCGGCATCAGCTATTATTTGTATTCTTCTTCTGCAACGGGCGGTGTGGATTCAATTGTGTCACTTGTACAGCTTGTAGTCAGTTTTATTGGCGGGATTTTGGTTTTGTGGGGAACTTATAAGGTCGGCAAAACAACCGGCAGCCTTGCCGCAAGCGCAATTGGAGGAATAATCACCGAACTGATTCCGGCAATTCTTTCAGGAGTTTTGTATCTGGTTTTAATTGTCCCGTTTTTATCAGATGCCGCTGGCGGTGGCTTGCTTGGGTCGCTTGCAGGAACACTTGGCGCAGGAATAGGAATAATTGGTCTGATAATTTCAATTGTTTTAAGCATTATTTCTGGAACAATCCTTGGATTAATCGGCGGTTTTTTTGGCAAAAAAAAATTCAGTCTGCCGGACAAAACAATGAACCAGCAGTTTGCACAGCAAAACCAAGGCACGCAAGACCCACAAGTCCAGCCGCAGCCTAAAATGCAGCAGCAATGGCCGCCACAACAGCAACAACAGCAGATGCAGCAGCAAGAGTATTACAGGGAGCCGCCCTCTCCAATCCAGCCATTCAGGCAGACAACACAGCAACAGCCAGCACAACAGTTTTCAAGCCAGCCACAGCAGCCCGCGCAAAAGTTTGTCCCAAAAATGGAAAAATTAAGCGGTGAAACAGGGGAACAAGAAGAAAAAAACCAATTCCGCGGCGGCTACAATCAAGAAGAAGAAACCAAAGAACAAATAATGAGCCGGATGAGGGAATCACAACAAGAGCCTCCGCAACCACAATTGGGGCAGCAACAGCAAGAACGACAAGAAGAAATGCCGTCACAAGAACAGCAAATGGCAATGCAGGGCGAGCAGGAATTTGCCCCAAAAAAACTTACAAGAAACCAGATAGAAGAATTTGAACAGCAATTCAAACAGCAGCCGCCGGCAAAAAAGGCGCCTGTCATGGTTGCAAGGCTCACACCCGAAGAGCGCGACCAGGCAACACAGCTGACACAGATTCTTGCAGATGACAAGCAGAATTATTCGCCAGACCAAGTCAAAAAAGTCATACTCGAAAAAGGCTACTCTGAGGGCGTCGCACAAGAAGTAGTGCGAAGGCTCTACCAGATGTAATTGCTGTCATTTTTTCTTTGTAATTATCTATTAAAAACTTGTCAGGCATTAATGCTATTTATGGATTTTTTAACCCAAAAAGACGAACAAAAGTGGCAAAAGGAATGGGAAAAACAAAAGGCCTTCCAGTCAAAGGACTCTCCCAAAAACAAGTACTATTGCCTTGAAATGTTCCCTTACCCCAGCGGAAACCTCCACATGGGGCATGTGCGAAACTACACAATCGGTGACTCCATTGCGCGCTTCAAGCGCATGAATGGCTTTGATGTCCTCTACCCTATGGGCTTTGATTCTTTTGGCTTGCCCGCAGAAAATGCTGCAATCAAGGAAAAAGTGAACCCACGCGAATGGACCGAACAAAAAATCGCCCAAATGGAAACCCAGCAAAAACAGCTTGGCTTTAGTTACGACTGGTCAAGAAAAATCTGCACACACCACCCAGAATACTATAAGTGGAACCAGTGGATTTTTTTGCAATTTTACAAAAAAGGCATCGCATTCAAAAAAAAAGCGCCCGTCAACTGGTGCGCTCACTGCGGGACTGTCCTTGCAAACGAGCAGGTAATCGACGGAAAATGCTGGCGGTGCGGCAACGAAATCAAGACAATCGAACTTGCGCAATGGTTTTTCAAAATCACAAAATACGCGCAAGAGCTCCTGGACGGCATTGACAAATTAAACGAGTGGCCGGAGCGCGTCAAATCAATGCAAAAAAACTGGATAGGAAAAAGTGATGGGGTAGAAATCGATTTCCAGCTTGTTGATTCAAAAACAAAACTCACGGCGTTCACCACCCGCCCCGACACTATTTTCAGCGTGACTTTTCTCGTAATCGCACCAGAGCATCCAATGGTTTTAGAACTGTCCAAGGGAACAAAAATCGAAAAACAAGCGCTTGACGCAATTGAAAAAATAAAAAAACAGCCAGTAATCGAGCGGACCACTCCGGAAGGCAAAGACAAAATCGGGCTGTTTTTGGAAAAATTCGCAGTCAACCCCGCAACTGGTGAAAAAATCCCTGTCTACCTTGCAAACTTTGCCGTAATGGATTATGGCACAGGAATAGTAATGGCTGATGCGCACGACCAGCGCGACTATGAATTTGCAAAAAAATACGGCATCCCGCTAAAAATGGTGATTTCTTTGAGCGGCAAACCGCATGACATAAAGAATGTGCCAAAGGCATTCACAGATGACGGCATACTATACGATTCCAGCCAATTTAGCGGAAAAACCAATAGGGAAGCGCTCCCGCTTATTGCCGATTGGCTTATAAAAAAAGGCGCCGCAAAAAAGAAAACCAACTACAAAATCCGCGACTGGCTGGTCTCCCGCCAGCGCTTTTGGGGAACGCCAATCCCGATAATTTACTGCAAAGACTGCGGAATTGTTCCCGTGCCGGAAAAAAACCTGCCGGTGCTGCTTCCAAAAACAGCTAATTTCACCGGACAAGGAAACCCGCTTGAAGGCGTGAAAGAATTTGTAAACACCAAGTGCCCAAACTGCAAAAAGCCGGCACGCCGTGAAACCGACACAATGGACACCTTCGTTGACTCAAGCTGGTATTTCCTGCGCTATTGCTCTCCAAATAACACCAAAGAGCCGTTTGACAAAAAAATTGCAGGCAACTGGGGTCCCGTCGACCAGTACATCGGCGGAATAGAGCATGCAATTTTGCACCTGCTTTACGCGCGCTTTTTCACAAAGGCACTGCGCGACCTTGGCCTGCTCAAAATCAACGAGCCATTTTCCCGCCTGCTTGCACAAGGAATGGTTTTAAAGGGCGGCGCCAAAATGAGCAAGAGCCTTGGAAACACTGTCAGCCCCGAAGAAATAATCGCCAAATTTGGTGCAGATACCGCGCGCGTATTCATCCTGTCGGCAGCGCTGCCGGAAAAAGAGCTTGAATGGAGCGACCAGGGCGTTGAAGCCACCAACAGGTCATTGGAAAAAATTTTTGCGCTCTTTGAAGCAAACAAAAAAAACGTTTCCTTTGCAAAAATAAAAGAAAAAAAACTAACCACCCCTGACAGGCTGGCGTTAAGCAAGACGAACCGCACAATAAAAGAAGTCACACTCCACATTGAAAACTTTGAGTTAAATTACGCAATAATGAAAATAATCCGCCTGTCAAACCACCTTGCCCGATACGGGAACACAAACAAAGAAGTCATTGGCTTCTCACTCAAATCGATTGCGCTGCTGTTGAATCCATTTGCGCCGCACCTAAGCGAAGAGCTATGGAGCAGGCTTTCGCAAAAAGGGTTGAGTTCGCTGCAGGAGTGGCCACAATTTGACAAAAAACTGATTGACGCAAAAATCGAGCAAGCAGACGAGCTCGTTGAAATTGTACGTGCAGATATTGCAAAAATAAAAGAACTTGCAAAAATTAAGCAAATCGGCAAAATAACGATTTTTACCGCGCCAAAATGGAAATTTGATGCGGTTTCGCTGCTGAAAGCAAAAAAATTCGAGCGCCCCGACATGGGCCTGTTAATGAAAGAACTGATGGCAGACCAAAAAATCCGAAAATTTGGAGCAGAAGTGCCGGCGTTTGCAAAACAAATCGCCAACAAGCTTGGCGAATACAGCAACAGCGAACTGATAAACGAGCTGGAAGTTTTGAAAGAATTTTCCAAAAAACTCGAAAAAGAATTCGGCGCGGCAGTTGAAATAAAAAGCGCAGAAAATGCGGAAAAAGAACATCAGCAAAAAGCAAAAAACGCGCTGCCACTGAAACCGGCGATATTGCTGGAGTAAATTTCATGGTTCGCATTTCTAAAAAAAATAGGGCAAAAAGCCTGCTGAAAAGATTCGATTCAAGGGTTAGACTTTCTGAAAAAGCCCAAAAATTAGCTAGAGACCGGCACGTATTGGTGGAAATGCACATGCCGGATTTTGGAAGGAATTTGCAGCATTATACTCCAATCCTCGCTGCTTTGAAAAGATTTGGGGTTGGATTAAGGGGAAAAGCTATTTTGCATGTCGCGTCCTCAACTGGCATTTTTACACGTTTCCTCCAGCAAAAAGGGATGAAAGCAGTTCCGTTCGATATAAAATTTGCCGGTGCAGAAATTGCAAAAAAAATCGGCAACAAAAAAAGCATTCAAGGCGACGCGGAAAAAATTCCTTTCAAAAACAATTCATTTGATTTTTTTGTCAGCGACAATTTTATTTTAAGCGAATACTGGAGAAGGCCAAATGAATCCGCAGGAGATTCTGCAATCCTAGAAGAATTGCACAGGGTTCTAAAAACAGGCGGCATTGGCGTAATCACCAGCTTTCATCCGACTGGAATTGATAGGTACAATTTATTTGTAATAAAACAGCTGGGGTTCAGAATCCTTCGAAAACGAATAAATAAAAATTTTGGAATCATTGTTTTAAAAAAAGTGCATTGAAAATCTCACATCTCTTCCAGCGGCGTTATGTTCAGCAATTTCAGCCCGCTTGCAAGCACAACTGAAACTGCTTTCACCAGCGCGAGCCGCGCGCCTTTAACGTTTTTTTCTGCGGTTAAAACCGGCTCCTTATGGTAAAAGGTGTTAAAAGCGCTGCTTAGTTCCAGCAGGTAATTGCACAGTTTGCTTGGCGCAAAGCCTTTGGCGGATTGCATTACCACGGTTTCAAAATTATTTAACAGCGACAAAATGTCTTTTTCGCTCTCCGCGGCCAAAAGCGCTGCGTCAAATTTTTTTGGCGCTGCCTCTTTTCGCAGGATGCTTTTTGCGCGCGCATACGAATACATCACATATGGCCCAGAGTCTCCGTCAAAAGAAATTGCCTTGGCAGGGTCAAACAAGACGTCCTTTACCGGGTCGGTTTTAAGCATGTAAAACTTTATCGCGCCAAGCGCAATCGCGGCTGCGCGTTTTTCCACTTCTTTTTTTGAAAGCCCCTTGTAGCGCGAAAGAATCTCTTTTCGCGAAAGCTCCGTTAAGTCAAAAATCAGCCCATCCGCATCAACAATTTTTCCCTCACGGCTCTTTAGTTTTCCTTCAGGCAGGTTGACAAGCCCATAACTCAGGTGAAACAATTTGTCCGCAAAGCCAAACCCAAGCAATTCAAGGATTTTAAACAACTGCAAAAAATAAGTGCGCTGCTCGGACGCGACAACGTAAACCGACCGGTCAAATTTGAAGTCCTCAAACTTTAGTTTCGCCAAAGCCAAATCCTGCGTTATGTAAATGGAAGTTCCGTCCTCGCGAAGGATTGTTTTTTTCCCAAGCCCGAATTTTTCAAGGTCGCACAAAACCGCTCCCTTTTCGTCGCAGAAAAAAATTCCTTTTTTCAGCCCCTGCTCAATTATTGGCTTTGCTTTTTTGTAAATCGCGCTCTCTTTGTATCGCTTGTCAAACCGTGAGCCAAAATCCTTGTATGTTTTTTTGAACCCATCTTCTGCCCATTTGTTCATTTTTTTCCAAAGCACAAGCACTTTTTTGTCGCCTTTCTCCCACTTTTGAAGCATTTCCTGCAGTTCGGTTTTAAGTTCCGGCAATTCTTTTTCTTTCTGGTGGTACAAAACATAAAATTTTCCGACAAAGTGGTCTGACTTCATTTTTTCTTTTTCCGGAGAACCATTGTTTCCCCACTTTTGGTACGCAAGCATTGACTGGCAAATGTGTATCCCGCGGTCATTAAACAGGTCCACGCGTTTCACCTTTGCCCCGCTTTTTTCAAGCAACATGCCCGCGCTCATTGCCAACGCATTGTTTCGCAGGTGCCCAATGTGCAATGGCTTGTTCGTGTTTGGCTGCGAATACTCGACCACGATTTTTTTGCCGCCAAAATATTTGTTTTTCCCAAAAGATTCCTTTTGTGACAAAATGTCCGCCAAAATATCCTTTGCCAGCGCTTCCTTGCTGAAAAAAAAGTTCACATACGGGCCAATTGCCTTTGCTTCACTGATTTCCTTTGGCAGTTTTAATTTTTCAACAATTTCTTGTGCAATATCTTTTGGCGCCTTTTTTAACAGCGGCGCCAGCTTGAATGCAGGGAAAGCAGCGTCGCCAAGCTCTTTTGCGGGCGGGGATTCAAGCATCCCAAAAATGGTTTTTTCATCAAACCCTTTTAAGCCAATTGCCGATTCAAGCGCCTTTGCAATGCTTTGCCGAAACTCGTC
>CAYIER010000018.1:0-14781 GCA_964362395.1 uncultured archaeon | reverse complement strand
ACAAGCACATCCAAGAATAAAAAACTTAAGAAACAGGAATTAAGCGACAACCTCAGCAAAGAGCACAAATAATTGAACAAATTAATTGCTCTTTGCATATGGCAAACTGCCGCAATAGTTCGAAAACAAATCCAGTTTGTTATAACCCGAAAAGTGTTTGCGCGTTTTTTGTTGTTTTTTTTGCAAGAACCTCCATTTTGGCGCCTTTTCCGCCGGACATTTTTTCAAGAACCCCTTTAATCCAAAATGGCTCGGACTGCTTTTCAAGAAAAGAAACCGGGGCATCGGTTTCCAACAGCAGCAAGTCCTGTGGAATTTTTTTCGCAATTTCAAGGGCTTCAACCGAAGAGTGGATTATCGGGCCACAGGACATGAAATAACCACTTTTTTGCGCTTCCAAAACGCTTTCAACCGAATTTGTAAACCAGTGCATGAGCACCTTTTTTGCGCCCTCCTCTTTTAGCACCTGCAATGCCTGCTGCTCCGCGAATCTTGCGTGCACCACCACAGGCAAATAGTTTTCAATTGCAGCCCTGACCTGCAGGCGAAAAATTTCCTCCTGCGCTTTTTTTTCAATGACAGTTTTTGCGTACTTGTTGTCAAGGCCGATTTCGCCAACCGCAACGCATTTGGGGGCGTTTTTTTCAAGAAGCAAAAGCGCCTTTTTTGCATCGGCCGACTTCATTTTCAAAAAATCCACGGGATGAATGCCAAGGCAGATTTTTACTTCCACAAATTCTTTTTGAATCAAAAGGTGCTTTTTTATTGACCCAAGGTTTGTGGCACAGGAAACCATGCAACTGACCCCGTGCTGTTTTGCACGCAAAATCACGGGTTTTAAATCAGGGAAAAAATCAAGATGGCAATGGGAATCGACTAACAAATCGGCAAGTGAATAACCTGCCATTATTTCATTTTGCCGATTTGTTACTAACATTTTCAAACACGTTTTAAAATCTTTGGCAATACATTCAATAATAACCGGGACACTGGATAAACTTTTTCGTTAAAGTGAAAATAATGGAAAAAAGCCCAAAAAGCGTGAAAAAGAAAAAATTAAAGGAAGAAAAACAGGCAGAAGAACTGCCGCGGCCGGTGCAAGAAACCACAGAAATCCCTGAAAAACAGCAAAAAACAGAAACTGCCCCGGTTGGCCAAGGAAAAAAAACCGGGCAGCTTGCCGCACAGCCAAAAAAAACACTCATTTTAGGTGTCCCCAATTACCTGCTTGCATTGGTGGTTTTACTGGCAATCGTTGGCGGAATGGCGCTTGGAATTTACCTGCAGCCAAAAGCACTTACCATTGACCCAATCGGCGGAAACAGCGATGAAAACAAGGCAATGGAAATAGAGCTCATTTATTCAAATGACTGCAGTTTTTGCGCAAAGCACAACACCATTTTGGATTCATTTTTGGAAAAAAATATTCCTTTCACGGTAAAAGAAACAGAGGCTACAACAAATGAGGGCATCCAGAAAATTGCCGCATTTCAATTAAACATTTTGCCGGCCGCGATTGTGCCCGCAAGCGGGCTGAAAAATTTCCCGGAAATACTTGCTGCAATGGGCCAGTCATTCAAAAAAACCGCCAATTATTTTGTCGTGCCGGAATCAAACCTTGATTCTTCAAAAATTTATCCAAGAATGTATTTAAACCCGGTTGACCCGGCCGACTGCAATGCGTCCGATGCAAAATCATCCATAATACTGTTTGATGACCCTTACAACGAATTGATGATTAAAATGCAGCCAACAATTGATGCAGTGCTTTCAAAATTCAAGGACAGCACAAAAGTCGAGTTTGCATACATTCAGGCAAACAGTTCCACCCTCAAACTTGGCTTTGACCAAAATCTGAAAACCCTTGCCGCAAAATACATAGTATGCACAGGCAACCAGCAGTTATTTGGAAAAGAATTTAACAAATTTGTTTCAGTTTACTGTGGCACAGAAAATTCCAAGCTATCCCCCGCAAGCATTGCAGCCTGCCCCATAAACCCGCATTTTGGAACTCCGCTATCATTAGAAGAACTCAAAAAAACACTGGATGACCAAAACGGGCTTAAGGAGACGGCTTTTGACCAGTGCCTTGGCGTAACAGACTTTATAAACAAGAGCGCAGTTGCAAGGGCAAAAAATTATGGGATAACAAGGACCGGAACCGCAATAGTTGACTGCAAATACAACGCCCCATACACTGCAATAGGCCTGGCAATCTGTGCAAGCAAGCCATGGATTGAAGCGTGCAAAACAAATGACCAGAACAGTTCTTCATAGCGCGGGCCTGCAAATATTTGAAACAGTTTATGACCCGTCAGATGACTCCATTCTACTAGCCGAGTCGGTTGAAATAATGCCAGACAGCGAAGTGCTTGACATGGGCTGCGGCAGCGGGATACAGTCAATAAACGCAGCACAGCTTGGCGCAAAAAAAGTGCTCGCGGTTGACGTGAACAAAGCCGCTGTAAAAAACACTGCAATCAATGCAAAAAAATTCGGCATGGAAAAAAAAATCTCGGCAAGGCAAAGCGACCTGTTTGAAGATGTGAACCAAAAGTTTGACGCAGTAATTTTCAACCCCCCATACGTTGAATCTGAAAAAAAAGAGCTGCTGGACGTTGACGGCGGCAAAAAAGGGCGCGAAGTGCTTGACAGGTTTTTGGGCGAATTCCCAAAATTTTTAAAACCCGGCGGAAAATGTTTTTTCCTCCAGAGTTCCCTAAACGGGAAAAAAAAGACACAAAACAAGCTTTTGGAAAAAGGCTTTGAATTTGAAATTGTTGGCCAAAAAAAACTTTTTTTTGAGGAACTCGTGGTTTTTTGCTGCTGGAAAAAGATTTAAAGCAATAAATCAGATTAATTCCATATGCCGGCAAATGCATCCATCGATTATATCAAGGCCCAAAAAAAATACGAAATGGCACCAACGCTCCACGAAAAACTGCTTGCACTGCAGGAAATGCGCTCCTTTGCACCAAAACACAAGGGAGCAGAAAACCTGCGCCGCGAAATAACAAAAAAAATCGCAAAACTAAAAAATGACCTAGAAAAACAAAAAATTTCCTCCTCAAAAAAGGGCTCTGCCCCTTCCCTAAACATTAAAAAAGAAGGCGCAGGACAGGTAGCCATTGTCGGATTGCCAAACTCCGGCAAAAGCACTTTGCTAAACCGGCTGACCGGAATAAATGCGCGTGTCGCAAGCTATCCTTTCACGACAACAAAGCCCGAAGTCGGGATGATGAATTACAAGGGCGCACTCGTGCAGCTGGTTGAAATACCGGCAATAGTGCACGGCAGCAGCGAAGGAAAAGCACAGGGGACACAATTGTTGTCCCTGATAAGGAATGCCGACGGGATATTGTTGGCGGTCGAAAGCGACCAGGACAAAAAAGTTCTTCTGCGGGAACTTGAAAACGCCGACATTTTGGTCAACAAAAAGAGGCCAAAAATTGAAATCACACAGACAGGGTTCAAGGGGATAACCATTTCGGGGAAAAATTTTCTGAAAATGAAGGAACACGAGTTTGTGGATTTTTTGAAAAACTTTGGCTACCACAAGGCATCAGTTGTGCTATCAGAGGACACAACCCGCGAAAAAATCGCAGAAATCCTGAACCACAGGATTGTCTACAAAAAAGCGATTTTTTTGAACCCAAAACAGCAATTTGACGAGGAAACGCTCCGTGAAAAAATATTTTTTTTGCTTGGAAAAATTCTTGTTTACACAAAAAAGCCCGGCGAAAAGCCCGACTACCGGGAACCGCTAGTTGTAGGGCAAGGGCAGTCGGTTGAAGAAGTGGCAAGGAACCTGCACAAAGACTTTGAAACAGCCCTGAAATTCGCGCGCGTATGGGGCAGCACAAAGTTTGAAGGGCAAAGGGTTTCAAAAGACTACAGGCTCCAGCACAAGGACGTAGTCGAGTTCCTTTAACGCTTGTTCGCATCCGGCTTTGGCGCCGCTTTGGGGGCTTCCTTTCCGGCCTTTTTTGAGCCAAAAAAAACAACGAGCAAAACAAGAATCGCCAAAACCCCGATGAAAACAAACACATCAAGGTTTAGTTTCCCGGCTTCTACCAAAAAATTTTTCTCGACCCTGTGCGGGCCAAAAGCATCCTCGAATTTGACAACAAGCAAAACCTCCTGAATCCCTGTTTTTGCATCAGGCGCCGCAAAAGAAAAACTAGAGTTTTGGACCGACTGGCCTGGCGCAAAGGAAGCAAAAAAAACAGGAGCGGACCGGTTTTCAAAAACAGGCGGAACAGCAAGTTCCGCGGACACGTTTTTTAACTCAACCAAAGACGTGTTTTTCAAATCAAGAAACACGCTGTTTTCCTCAAGGGGCGCAAAAAAACTTTTCGCAACCCTTGCATTGACACTCAAAGGGCTTTTTGTGACACGCATTGCCATAGAATAAGAGCTTGAAAGGCTTTCCCCAACACCGTATTTAACAGTAATGGCCAAATCCGCATTGCGGGCGGAAATGCCGCGGATAGTGAATGTTTTTGCCGCAGTGGATTTTGGGGGAACCAAAAGAAAAGAAAATAACTGCTCGCGTTTTGTTGTGCCACCAGACACAATTGCAAGTGACGGGTCGACGAAAACACGCGCGTTAAAATTCTTCAGCCCGCCCGTTTCGTTATTGAAAACGACTAGCTGAAAATCAGCAGTTTCCGACTCGTAAATTGAAACAGGAGAAGCATGCGATAGCGGGACAATGCTGACAAAAATTTCCTGCGAAAAAGCGCCCACCGAAAAAAAAAGCAAAAACAAAAGCAAAAAAAAAGCGTTTTTAAAAGCCACGGATTTCAACCTCTTTTCCCCCGTCACCCGGTTTCATGAAACCGGAAATCCTGCCCCGGTTATTGTACGCAAAAACAAGAACCAAAAGCACCACCAGCACTGTGACAAGCAGGAAAATCGTGTCGGCGGAAAAAATGTCCGCTAAAGGCGCAATTTCAACAAAGCCCTGCGAATAAACAGACATTGCCTCGTTTAACGCCTTTTTTCCGGAAAAATCTGCACTCTCATAATTCTGCTCGTTAAAGGATTTTTGTGCCTGCTTCCAGTCGGCCTCCGCCGCAGACAGGGAATCGCGCGCTTTCCAG
Source organism: uncultured archaeon (assembly GCA_964362395.1). Lineage (GTDB taxonomy): Archaea > Iainarchaeota > Iainarchaeia > Iainarchaeales > GW2011-AR10 > JACPKT01. The sequence goes on along the minus strand of CAYIER010000018.1, from coordinate 9,676 downwards.
TTTTGCTGGTTTGGCTCATCCAAAACAAAATCCATTATTTCCTTCACTGACGAAAACTTGCCCTTTGTCGCACTTGAAACACTGGAGCTCACCCCAAAGAGCAGCTGAAAAGAATTGTTGCGCACAACCCTTGTGTCAAACGTGTCCAAGAGCACGTCAAGGCCGGAATTGACCTTTGAATAAACCGAATTTATTCCGCCAGAAATCTCTGCCGCGTCAAGGGCATAATTTCCAATGCTGTTGAATTCCGCAGGCGGGTCGGCAAGCGCAATCAGGTAAGTTTTTGTGGACGGATCCTGCTTTGACTTTGAAATCATTTCCTTTAGCTTGTTCACGCTGGAACGGTACGACAGCGCCGATTCGTTCAATTCTCCTAGTTCGGAAAACACGGCGTCAAATTTGTCCTTTAAATCATTCACTTTGCCAACAGATGGTGAAGAATTAAAATTTGCCTCTGCCTTAACGGCCAACTCAATGAGATTTGAAATGCTGTTTGCGCGCTCAACCATCAAAGACAGGCTGTTTTTTAACCCCAAGGCAACGGAATCAGCCTGCTGGTCATTGAGGGTCGAAGAAATCGTGTTCAGCTGAAAAGTCTCACTATTCAACGAAAGCGCAAGGCTAAAGAACAAGAGGGTATAAGTCGGGGTGAAAACCCACTCCACAGAATTGCTCTGCGAGACCCGCTCTTTTTCAAGGGAAAGCTCCCTCAAAATATCAGCGGTGCGAAAAACCTCCCTGTTTGTTGCACGGCTGGTTGAAAGGGATTTTGAATTCTCCATTACAGGAAAATAAGACACAACAGCATCCCCTGACAGAACAGGAATCACCCAGTATTTTCCCTTGGAATCACTGATTGTTGCAACCGGGGTCCTGTAATTTTCGCCTTCCAGCAGAAAACTGTTGTCCTTTACGACAAAATTCACGGCCTCATTTGACGAAACCGCAAAAGACGAAACACACAAAAACAAGAGAAAAAGGCCCGCCAAAACCGACTTTGCCATGCAGTTAATTAACCCCATTCAACAATAAAAACATATTCTTATATTGTTGGAAAACCGCAAAAAAACTGCCTGCAGAAAAAGTGAAAAAAAATGGTTATTGAAAAAATCAAAGGAAAAGACATCAAGGAAATAAGCTCCTTGGTAAAAAAAGAGTTCCCATACGTCGGGGCAAACCTAAAAAGCATTGAAAACCGCTTAAAGAACCCAGAAGTATTTGTTTTTGTCTTTCGGGAAAAAAACGAGCTGGCGGGATTCATTGACTTTTCGCTCGCACAGGCAATTGGCGGAATAAACGGCTTTAGCGTCAAGGAAAAATTCCGCAAAAAAGGCTATGGGCAAAAACTCCTGGAGTTTGCAGTGGAATTCTTGAAAGAAAACGGGGCAGAAAAAATCCACCTATTGGTCAAAACAGAAAACGCGGTTGCAAAAAAAATATACAAAAACGCCGGCTTCAAATTTGCAAAAATCCACCCGAAAAAAATAGAAGGCTCAATGGTCGAAGAAATGGAAATCGGATTTAAAGACGGCGAGGAAAAAAATGGCAAAAAAGCCGCCTCGTGACTAATAAGCCTTTGCAAAAAAACTTTTCCCATTCGCCGCTTGCCCGCAGGCGACGCATTTTCCGGCTGCATTTTTTTGGCCAAACGGAATGCACCTGCTTGAAGCGGTTGTTTTTTGGCGGATTTTTTCTTCGCAGTCTTTTTTTTCGCAAAAGAACGCCAAAACAAGTTTTCTTTCTTCAATTCCTTGCTCAAATTCCTGCCAATTTTTTGCCCCGACAGTGCTTTTTTCAAGGAACTTTTTTGCCCGAAAGTACATGTCTTTTTGCATCTGTTCAAGGGTTTTTGCAAGCTCTTTTTTTGCATCCAAAAATTTTACCGCCCTTTTTTCGCCGGTATCGCGCCGCACAAGCACAGCCTGTTTTTTCTCAATGTCCTTTGGCCCGACCTCAAAGCGCACCGGAACCCCCACAAGCTCCCACTCGTTGAATTTCCAGCCAGCGCTATAATTGTCGCGCGCATCAACAAAAGCGCCAAACTCCACCAACTGCTCGCTTAATTCCATCGCCTTTTTCAAAACCTCTTTTTTTGACTTTTCAAACAAAATCGGGACAATGACAGCCTTTGCTGGCGCAACTTTTGGCGGCAAAACAAGGCCCTTGTCATCAGAGTGCACCATCACTAGGGCGCCGATCAGGCGCGTAGACATTCCCCAAGAATTTTGCCAAGCAATCTGCTCTTTTCCGCCTTTATCCAAAAATTTTACATTAAAAGTTTTCGCAAAATTCTGGCCAAGATTGTGGCTTGTGCCCATCTGAAGCGCTTTCCCATCAGGCATGAATGCCTCAATAGTAAAAGTCTGTTTTGCGCCCGCAAAACGCTCAAGCACGGTTTTTTCGCCCGCAATCACCGGAATTGCCAAAAGCTCTTCGCACAGTTTTTTGTATTCATTCAAGAAAGCAAGCGCCTCGCTCACACAGTCGGCCTCGTTTTCGTAAACACAATGCCCTTCCTGCCAAAGGAATTCGCGCGTGCGCAAAAAAAGCTTTGTCTGCTTCACTTCCCAACGAAGCACGCTGCACCACTGGTTGAACCGCAACGGCAGGTCGCGCCAGCTACGCACCATTTTTGAAAAAGAATCATACATTATTGTCTCAGAAGTCGGACGGATCGCCAAGCGCTCGCCTTCCTCTTTTTTTTCAAGCCACGCAAGCTCCGGCGCAAAACCGGCCGCGTGCTCTGCCTCTTTTTTAAAAAACCTTTCAGGAATCAAAAGAGGGTAATAAACGTTGCTCACCTTGTGCCTTGCAATCTCAAAATCAAAATGCTTCTGGATTTTCTCCCAAAGCGCATAACCGCGCGGCAAAACAACCATAAAGCCCTTAATCGGAGAATAATCAGCCAGCCCAGCCTTGAGCACAACCTGATTATACCACTCGGAAAAATCCCCCCCTTTTTTGGCAGTAATCCCCTCAAGCTGCTCCTTTTCCACCATAAAAACCACTTATAAGTGCCAAACTAATTAAAGCTTTCTACCCCAAAAATTTCCGCACCCAAGCCGCATGAACGATTTTTTCCGACATATTGTGGGTTTCGTTTTTGCGGAGCGAAGAAATTATTTCGTCTGTGACCCTTTTGTGCTCCGCATTTTCTGCAACGGAAAACAATTTGGAGCCAATTTTTTCCGCGACCTCGTGCGGGATTATTTTGAGCGACTCCGGATTGAAAAAAACCATTGCATCGCGGATATCCTGCTCAAGGTTTTGGTAAACCGACAATAAAAAATCAAACTCTTTTTGGCTTAGGGCATTCAACCCAAGCATTTCTGGAGGAAGCCCGATTGAATACAGCGCACAGCAAAAATTGATTGCACGCGGAAGCGAAATGCCCTCCATCTGGCGCGAGTACCCAAACAGGCCGATGTGCAGCTTCCTTTTGCGCCTGTGCGGGACATTTACAGCGATTTTATTTATGAGCGGAGCAAGCAGCTTGATTTGCCTGATGTATTCAGTGCTTGTTTTTTCAATGATTTCAAGGCATTTTTTTTCGTCAACAAAAGCAGGCTTTCCTTTTTTTCCAGAATTGATTTCATCAATTGCTTCTGTAATCTGGCTGTTGTTGTAATCAAACTTAAACGCTGACTGGATTGTAAAAGTTTGTGCACTCGGAAAAGTTTCCATGCAGTTTTTCGGGTTGGTTGGCTTGAGGTTTCCGCGGAAAGGCGCTGAACCGACCCCGATAATGGGAAAAATTTCCACCGAAGATTTTTCTTCCAGCACATGCAGGTTTTGAAGCGCGATCAGGTCCAAAAGCACTGCACCCGCAAGCCCGTAGTTTAGCGCAGGATCGCTCCTTGCGAGGAACACGCGCTGATTAGAGAAATTTTTCCCTTCAAGGTACTCGCCGACAATTTTGTGCGCACCAAGAAGCTGTTCCTGCGTTTCAATCAGCGGAATAACGTTGATTGTTTCAGGCGAAAAGTGCCCGATCCATTCCGAAATTTTCACCTTCACCGGCAAAAGCTCCTTTGACTGCTTTCCCGCAACAAAATCCCTATAATAATAAAAAATCTGGTTAAGGCCCTGCGCTGACGAAGTCATTGGAAGTATTACCTCAAAAATTGGCGCAATGTCTGAACCGTAAAACAACTGCGCTGCATCAAACGAGCGCGGAATGCTTTCAAGGGTTTCAAGCAGGATTTTTGCCTCGGCCTTTTCAACCAACGGATTTGGAACACGCAATGTAAGGCGCACGTCCTTTCCAATCCTCTTGTGGCGGAAAAAATTCTCAAATTTTGTGAGGAGCTTTTTTACGACAAAGCCGTCGCCTTCTTTTCCCTCAAAATCCCACATCTGTTCCTGACAGCCAAGAATCGAAAAAGCATAAAACGCCTCCTGAACCTCGTCCTCGCCTTCAAGGACCGAATTGGAGGAAAAAAAAGGCAATGTCGCATTGTCTGGGTGCTGGGTGCTCATAGTGCGCGGAACAAAAACCATTTACTCAACCAACAAAAAAATGCAAAAACAGGCTTAAAAATCCGTGGCAAAAAAACGAAAAAAAAAAGAAAAATGGGGTCTGGAGGATTCGAACCCCCGCCTTAACCACCCCAAGGTTAAATCCTGCCAGGCTAGACTAAGACCCCAAAAAAACTAAAAATTAGTGTAACGATTGAAATTTAAAAATGGGGTTAGGGAGATTTGAACTCCCGTCACGCGCTCCCAAAGCGCGAATCCTGGACCAGGCTAGACTATAACCCCACAACTTTTGCGCCAGTAACAAATCGGCAAAAAAAACCATTCACTATTAGTCACTTGCCAATTTGTTAGTTGACAACGCATACATGTCCCGTCTGCGACGGGACGGCAATATGCTTATTTTTGAACCCACTTACAGCGGGACAGTAATATCAATTAAATTCAAAGTCAACCTTTTAAAACCAGATTTTTGAATCAAAACATTATTATTTTGCCTTTCAATAATAGTTTATATGCTTTTTTCAGGGCTTGCAGGGCAATTTGACCGCATTGAGGCAATGCAAAGCAGGCTAAAAATGACCGAAATCGTGGCAGAACTGCTTTCAAACGCAACGGCAGACGAAACAGAGTGCTCGGTTTATTTGAGCCAGGGAAGGATTGGGCCAGCATACCTTGCACTGGAAGCGGGCCTTGGCGAAAAACTCATAGAAGAAGCCATCGCAAAGGCAAGCGGCTATTCAAGAAAAGAAATAAACGCAAAGTACAAGGAACTCGGCGACCTTGGAAGCGTTGTTGAAAAAATCATTTCAAAAAAAAAACAGCAGTCACTTTTCACGCAAAAGCTTTCGGTGAAAAAGGTTTTCGAAAACTTTGAAAAAATCGCTAAGTCCGGCGGGCACGGCAGCCAGGAACTCAAATTAAAACTCATGGCGGAACTGTTCAATTCCGCGGCCCCAATTGAGGCACGGTACATTGCAAGGATTCCGCTTCAAAACATGCGCCTTGGAATAGGTGACCCGACAATCATGGATGCTTTGGCAATCAATTTTTCAAAAGAGTTTGTTGCCAAAAACAAAAAAGTGGCCGCGGAAATTGAAAAAAACCTGAAGGAAAAAAAAGACGAAAAAAGAAAAGAAGAGTTTGACCGCAAAATAAAATTCCGTGTCCGCGCAATAATAGAGGAAAAGTACAACATTTTCCCCGACCTCGGAAAAATAGCGCGTACACTAAAAGAACAAGGGCTTGAAGGGCTAAAAGAAGTAAAAATCACGCCTGGGACCCCGATTCGGCCAACTCTTGCGGAGCGCCTGCCCACGTCAAAAGAAATAATTGAAAAAATCGGGAAATGCGCAGTGGAGGCAAAATACGACGGCTTCCGCATACAGATACACAAAATTTTGGACGACGTGGTTATTTTTTCCCGCCAAAGCGAAGACGTCACCCGCATGTTCCCAGAAATTGTTGACGGGGTAAAATCGCAGGTGAACGCAAAAAATGCCATCCTTGAAGGGGAAGCGCTTGCATTCAACGAAACAACCGGCGAATATTTCCCGTTCCAGGTGACTATTTCGCGGAAACGAAAGTACGGGATCAAAGAAAAGGCAGAGGAGTTCCCGCTTAGGGTTTTTTTGTTTGACATAATGCTTTTGGAAGGACAAAACCAGATGGACAAGCCGTTTGAGGAGAGAAGAAAAATCCTTGCAAAAACGCTGAAATACGGGGACACGCTGCAGCTCACAAGCACAATAATTACCGGCGACCCAAAAGAGGTTGAAAGTTTTTTTGAAAAATGCGTCAGCCAAGGCCTTGAAGGCATAATTGCAAAGGACCTGAATGCAAAGTACATTGCGGGCGCAAGAAAATTCGCATGGATAAAACTAAAGCGCTCATACAAGGGGGAGCTGAATGATTCAGTTGATGCGGTAATAATCGGGTACTATGAGGGGCGCGGAAAGCGCACACAATTCGGCCTTGGCGGGCTATTAACCGCAGTTTTCAACGAAAAAAACGGTTCATTTGAATCAATAGCAAAAATCGGGACCGGGTTAAGCGAGCAAAACCTATCCGGCCTTGAAAAAATACTCAGCAAAATAAAATCAGGCAAAAAGCCCGCGCTCGTGGAATCCGACCTTGTGCCGGACTACTGGGTTGAGCCAAAAATCGTCATTGAAGTGCGCGCGGACGAAATAACCAAAAGCCCAATCCACTTGGCTGGAAAAGAAAGCGGGGAAGGGTACGCGCTAAGGTTTCCAAGAATGATTTCAATCCGAACCGACAAATCCCCAAAGGAAGCAACAACCACAAAAGAAATAATGCAAATGTTTAAACAGCAAAAACACGTACAATTAGAGGGAGAAAAAAGTGAACAGGATAATTGATTCATCCATCAGAATCGGGCTGGTGCTCCTTTCCATTGGAATAGTCGCATACGTGCTCATTGCCTCAAAATTCTGGGCAACAGACCAGCAGTTGTGGTTCCTTAGGGCAGGCGATTACCAGTCAGTGATATTTATCAGCATTGCGATCATTGCATTTGGCTGGCTAATGAAAAAACTGCTGTTATGGGAAGTGCACAATTCGCTTGGCCCAAAAAGGAGGCCAAAACAATGAACCAGTCAGGGCAGGCTTCCAGTGTGTTTAAGCTGGCAATTTTCGCAGCCGTTGCGGTGCTGCTAGTTTACCTTGTTTCAACCTTTTTCCAGCAGGCACAAAAAGACCCGATAAAAGAACTAAAGGACGCAGTCGAACAGGCACAGGCAAAAGCAGGCATCGGCTCCACAAAAACAATAACTTTTGAAAAAAACTTTGCAGTTGACGCGAAAAAAGTCTTTGACACTGACCTACGCAGCGTCTCCTTCCAGTGCAGTTCGGAGTACTGTGCAAACAAAACCATTGATTTGTCCGAGCGAAATTTTGCCGCACGCCAACAAGTGCAAATACAGTTCACTCCGCGCTGCGTTTTTGAAAAAAACATTTACAACTGCAGGATTTACTTCGGCACACCGCCCGCACAGCTAAAAATCTCCGGCACGCAGCTAAACAGCAATTATGACTTGTCAAAGGACAAAGTGGAACTCAACTTTTCCCTTGAAAACACGGGAAAACAAAACGCGGCAAACTCAAAAATCGAAGTAAAAATTTTTCGGAAAGAAAATTTCGAGGGAAACACAATTGAAAACCTCTACAGCGAAACGCAGGAAAAAACTGCACCCCTGATTGCACCACAGGGAAAAGAACAGCAATTTTTTCAATTGCCCGTGACCGACACAGGGGATTACTCGGTTGAAATCACTGTTTTTGGGCCGGACTCCGGCCAAGACATTGAAAAACTTTTATTCACTGCAACCGGAACGCTTGAATCGCCCGATTGCCGGATCGGCGAAAAAATGGAGGCATTTTTGAACGAAACAATGAACAAGTGCATCACGCGCTACTCATGCAGCGGCTGCGAACGCGCCGGCGAATGCGTGCAGAAATGGACAGAACAAAAGCCGGAAACACAGGTCCAGGAAGCGACAAAAGAACTGGCGTACGAGATAACGGAACCTGTCAACGGGGCATGCCAATAATTTCTTTTTCGACTGCCTTTAATTCCTTTATTTCAATGTGCCCGCAGAATTCGTCTTGCACAATTTTTTCTTCTTTTATTACTTCGAATGCGTTTTTAAAAATCGGGCCGTCAAGGACAAATGTGTCGGCGTAACCGCCCTCAAAGCCAATGTGGAAGCCAAACTTTTCTGAATCCTTTTTTAATTGCGCAAAGTTTTCTTTTGAAACGATTTTTCCAAGCCAAGGCATCAAGCCAGCAGAAGCCACTTGCGTGATTTTGATTTTGTAGCCGCGAGAAAGCATTTCCTCAAAGACCTTTTCGTGGTCTTGCCCACCATGCGCTGGAAACACATTCACGCCAAGCGGCGCAAGCGCTTCCTTCACGCTTTTTAGCTGTGTTTCCTGCAGGCCAACCCCGCCCAAAATAACGGCGCCAACCGGGTTTTTTTCAACAACTCCTTTCACAATCTGGGCTTCAAGCGCTGTGTCGGCAACCGTGCATGGGACAAGAATGTGTTTTAATCCAAGCGCTTTTGCCTGTTCAACCGTGTGCTCAACCGTCGCGTAATGGAACAAGTAACAGTCCTTTCGGTTTGGCTTGACTGACAACAGGTAAGAAATCTCGTAACCCTTTTTTTGGGCAAATTCTATGGCAAAAGAAGAGTCCTTGCCACCGGAAAACAATATCGCGACTTTCATGCACATATCCCTTTTGGCATATCTTTAAATAGCTTTTTTTGGACTTTTTCAATTGACTAAAATGGGTTATACCGAGGATTTGCTGATTTTGCCGTTTGACCACCGCGGCTCGCTTCTAAAAAAACTGTTTGGGATAGAAGGGCGCGAGGCAACAAAAGAGGAAGCCAAAAAATATTCCGATTTAAAAGAAATGATTTATGAAGGATTTCTCGAAAGCCTGAAAATGGGCGTGCCAAAGGAAACCACTGCAGTGCTTGTGGACGAACAGTTTGGCGCAAAAATTCTGGCTGACGCAAAAAAGCGCGGAATCAAAACCGCGATGCCAATTGAAAAAAGCGGCCAAAACGAGTTTGACTTTGAGGAAAAAGATTTCCGCGCGCAAATCAGGCGCGTTGACCCGTTTTTTGTAAAAGTGCTTGTACGGTTTAACCCCGAGGGTGAAAAAGAACTTAACAAAAGGCAATTGGAAAGGTTAAAGCAGGCAAGCGAGTTTTCCCGCAAAATAGGGAAAAAATTCATTTTTGAGTTATTGGTCCCACCTGAAGAAAAACAGCTTGCGGCAATTGGCGGGGACAAAAAAAAATTCGACACAGAGCTTCGCCCAAAACTCATGGTGGGCGCGATAAAAAAAATACAGGGATTTGGAGTGGAACCGGACGTGTGGAAACTTGAAGGCGTTGAAAAAGTGAATGACTCAATGGAACTCGTAAAACAGGTTCAGGCAAACCAAAGAACCGCCGGAATAATCACGCTTGGGCGCGGAGAGGACGCGGAAAAAGTCAAGGAGTGGCTCAAAGTCGGGGCAAAAGTGAAGGGAATAATCGGGTTTGCTGTTGGGCGCACGGTTTTTTGGGAACCAATGAAGCAACTGCATGAAGGAAAAATTTCGCGAAAAGAAGCCGCAATGCAGGTTGCAAAAAACTATAAATCGCTAGTTGACTTGTGGAAC
>CAYIER010000017.1:0-14844 GCA_964362395.1 uncultured archaeon | reverse complement strand
AGGGTAGTTTTGACTTTAAAACGGTTTGCAGGAAAACGTCAATGCAGTCCATTAAGTCAGCTCGCACCATTGAAACTTCGTCATTGACAAAAACGTCAACTTTTTCAAATACCTCTGTTTTTTTGCGGTTTAAAGCTTCTTTTCTCGCTTCGCTGACTGTTACTCCAGGGGCAAGAGCAAAAAACGAGTGAATGGTCTGGCCGCTTACGTTGACTGCTGCAACGCCTGTTGGAGCCAGTACAACGGTCTTCTTTTTGGTGTGGGTTACAAAATAAGTCAAAAAAGTGGACTTGCCTGTGCCTGCTCGGCCTGTGACAAACACGTTTTTTCCAGCTTCGATTAATTCAAAGGCGGTTTTGAAGTATTCGTTAAACTCTATTTCTTTCATTATGTTCGCATAAAACTTGCAGGAAAGAATTTTTGTATCTATGGGTATTTACTGGCTGTGCTAAATTATAAAAAAAATGCCAATCAGGTTTTTTGAACACACTTTGCCGGTCGGAGCGCCATTAAAAAACATTGTGCTGCTCAATGAATCCAAGGCAGGAAATTTAGGGCTATTGCTTTTCGCCCCTGATTCTCTCCGGGGCTATTGTCCGATTTGGTGCGTGTTGTCTTTTATTGTTGACACGCCAATTTTATTGGGGTTAATTAATGTCAAATGTTTTTATTTTTCATGGCACTGATGGTTATCCTGATGAAAATTGGTTTCCTTGGCTGAAACAAAAGCTGGAATTTCTTGGGCACAAGGTTTTTGTTCCACAGTTTCCAACTCCAGAAAACCAGACTCTTGATAATTGGTTTAAAGTGTTTGATGGCTTTGAAAAGGACTTTAACCCTGATTCCATATTGGTTGGACACAGTCTTGGTGGGGCTTTCCTACTCAGAGTTCTTGAAAAGAGTAAAATAAAAATAAAAGCGACTTTTATAGTGGCTGCTCCGATTGGAGTTTTGCCAATAAAAAATTTCGATAGTGACAAGCTCTTTATTGGAAAACCTTTTGACTGGAAAAAAATCAAAATGAATTGTCCAAATTTCTTTGTATTCCATTCAGATAATGATCCTTATGTCTCTCTTGGAAATGGTGAAAAAATAGCAGAAAAACTTGGAACAAAACTGATTTTTATTCCAAACGCGGGCCATTTTAATAAAGCATCAGGGTATAAAAAATTTGAATTATTGCTCCAAAAAATAAACACTGAAATATGAGCTGAACTATTTAATTAGTTTTTTCAACTCGTCTTGTATCCGAATTTTCTGTCGTATTTTTTGCGGCTTTTTTTTGTTGCTTTTTGGTATGCTGTCATGAGTTTTGCCCATAAATGCAGACAAGAGCTGCTTATTTGCCTATTTATTTTCAGGCAGCGCTTGCATTCTTGTGTGAATCTGAATAGCTCCTCTTCTGTGGCGTTTAAAACGCCTTTGTGTTTGTTGCAGTGGTTCCAGCAGATTGCTTTATTTTCCAAATAGTCAAGTTCTTTTTGTGTTATTTGAACACTCACTTTAACCATTTTTTTCTTCCCCTAAAATTTTTGTAAGTCCTGTCTTTTCTTCTTTCAATTTTTAGGGGCCAGATTTCTTTTTCTTTCCATAAAACGTCGTAAATCACCCTAATTTGCGTCAGCCTTATTCTGTAGGTGTAATCAGAACCAGAAATTTTTTCCACATCATACAAGTCTGCAGGCACAGGGTTTTCTTTTAACACAAGAAAAAGCTCATCCAATCGTTGTTTCATCTTGCTGTCAAGTGGCTCTATCTGTTTTCTGATTTTTTTTGGTGCCTTGATGGTAAAGCTCAAATTTTGTCACTTTCTGAGCGTTTCAAAAAATTCTTTCTCTGTCAAATAATTTTCTGACTTGATTTCTTTTCTTGCTTTTTCCAGCTCAGTCATTTCTTTGTCAGAAAGCCTTACAACAGGCAGCAATTGCTGTTTTTTCATTATTTTAACTTCTTTTTCAAGAGTTTCCAATTTTTTATAGATTTGCTGCACTGAAACAGTTTTTCCATTAGACATTTTACTTCACAATAAAACATTCATTCAAAGCGTATTTAAAGAATGCTTTTTTTGAAATGCCTGAAAAATTGGCTCTTGGGGCAAGAGTTCTAATCTCCTCGGGGCTATCCGCTTGCGCAACAAATTGACAAAAGAATAATTTGTTGTTTTATTCAACTATCAATTTGTCACTGGTGCAAAAGTTGTTCGAGAGCAATCCGAAGTGACAATTTTTTTTTATCGCGGCCTGTAATTGAGAAGTGCGCTCCTGACGTTTGCCTTGAAGTGGTCTATTTGTTTTTCGAGCATGGCTGCTTGGCGCAGGGCTTTGTGCGTTTCTGGGGAATCGGATTTTGCTTTCCTTGCATTGGCTACCTTGTCCCTGATGTAGTTTCTGAAAGTGAAAATATTGGTGCATTGCTTTGCGAGTTTTTGGTCTGTCTTTAAATCTCCCGTTATGCGCGGAATGTGTGTGCCTTCGTGTGCAATGGTGTTTCTTCCTTCTTTTTCAAGGCTGTCAATTGATGCAAGTTTGCCCCTTAATTTGTAAAATTGCGGGAAAAATTTTGCCTCTTCTGTCAAAAAGAGCCTTAGCGTTTCCGTGCCTTTTGTTTCTTTAAATTTTTTGTATTGCCTTATTTGCGGTTTTTTTGCGCGCTCCAGTTTTTCCAGCCCATGCAATAAAATTTCGCGTGCGTGCATTTTTTGGCCGCAAAGCATTTCTTCTTGTAGCCTTGCAATTTCCACCAATTGTGCTGCGGTTGAAAGGTTTTTTTCTGCCCCTGCCTGTATAAGGGTGTGTGTAATTTTGATTTCAATTTTCGCCATTTCTCTGCAGTGTGAAAGCAGTTGCTGGTCTTTGTGCGGGTCGCCGGTGATTATGGGTGTGCCGTTTGGGTGCGTTTCAAGTTTTTTTGCTGAAACCCGGTTGTATTCCAAAAGTGCCGGGAAAAAGTTTGCTTCCCGAATGATAAACCTGTGCAGTGCCGGAAACTTTTGTGCCAGGCCGGATTCTGTTATTGGCGGCGGCATGGGGTTTCTTCCTCTAAAAAGCTTTTCGGCTTTTCTGGCTGCCGCCACGGCATTTGTTGCAATTTTTTTGAATCTTCCTTTAGTCATTGATATATGCCTGTTTTTTTTGTTTAAATTCCTTTCTGTGTGTTTTTTTTTAGCTATGCTGGAATCAGGGAAAAGGTTTGCCCTAAAAGCTTCATCAAAACCTTTAAATATTTGGTTTTCGTTAATCGTCTGTGCAAAAGAAGTTTTTTTTTGTGTCCCTTTTTTTATTTATCTTTTTGTCCAGCGGCTGCATTAAAATAGCCATTGACCAGAAAATCAGCCCAAGCGGCTTGCTTGAAACAAAGGCTGTGGTTGATTTTTCGCAGATTGCGCAGGGTTCTGCCGGTGGTTTAAACCCAAGTGCCCCAAATTCTGCCACTGCGTGTGACAGCCAGAAACAGCAGTTTGAAAAAAAGGGTTTTTTGGTAAGTTTTGGCTGCCGCTTGGAAAATTCGGTGATTTATATCACTGCGGCAGAACAGCTGCCTGAATCCATTTTTAAAAAAGAGGAAAGCTTTTTTTCAACAAAATATAGTTTTGATTTGGGAAAGTACCAGGAGGTTTCAGAGGCGGCACAGGGGTTTGCCGGCACAGCCAATCTGCCTTCCCTGCCTGTGGATTTGAACCAGTTGACTGCAGACCAGATTGCCCGGTTAAAACTTGTCGGTTTTGACGCCAATTATTCCCTTCAGATGCCGGGCCTGATTTCGAGTTCAAATTTCGGGAAAATTCAAAACAACAAGGTGGTCATTTCCCTTGAGGATTTCGGAGAGCTAAGCGATAAAAGTGTCTCGAAAATAATTGAGTCAACCGAATTTGGGCTGCTTTGGCTTGTGGCAATCGGGGTGGTTTTGTTTTTGGTTCTTGTGGGCTGCGCCCTGTTGTTGTATTTTTTTGTTTTAAAGAAAAAACAGCCGGCAGCGGGGCCTGATTTTCAAAACATGCAGTCGCAAAAGGAAAATGTTTTTTACCCAAATCAGGCACAAATGCCTCCGGTGCAGCAGCCACGGCAGCCGTTTTCCCAAAGCAGCAGGCCTTTAAATCAACAGCCGATTGCAAGCGATGGCCTGCAGCAAATTTCGCAGGTGCCAAAGCCTCTTTTGCAGCAGCAGCCGCTGCAAAAGCTGGAGTCTCAATTTGGCTGGAAAGGAAATGCCGGCATGCAGGCAGAGTCGTCTCCAAAGCAGCCGTTAAAGCCGCAGCCGGCTGCAAATCAGGGGCAATTTGTTTCGCAAAAGCCGAAATTGCCGCCGGAACAGCCTGTTTTCGTGCCAAGGCAGTTGCAGCCGCTTAGCGGTCTTTCAGTGGAAGAGGAAAGCGATGCCAAAAGCCTTGTTGCAGTGCTTGCGCCAGAAAAGCAGAACTATTCAAGCGACCAGATAATGCTTGTTGTGTTGGAGAAGGGCTACAGCAAAAAAGTTGCCGGCGAAGTAATCAGGCGCATTTATGGCTGACCCTTTGCTGGTTTGAATGCCACCCAAAAAACATGCGGAAACCTGTGCCTTGTGCGGCAAAGGGGAAACCGATAAAAAATGGGCAGGGCAGTTCTGGCACAAAAAATGCCTGCGCACGGTAAAAAAGGGCGCGGGAAAAATGCTTTGAAAACTTGAACTGTTTTTTTTTTTAGCTATTTGTATTCAGCTGCTTTTTTGCCTGCTCGCCCGTATTTGTCCTCAAACCTTTTGATGTCTGATTCGTCAAATTTGCCAGAAGATATTTCAAGCACTTGTCCGCCTTGTTTGGAGCTTAAGCGGTGCTTTGTGTTTTTTGGGATAAAAATGCTTTCACCTTTTTTCAGCATTTTTTTTGCTTTGCCTTTTTGCGCGGTTATTCCGCCGTCGAGCGCAACCCAGAGTTCGTCCCTGTTTTTGTGTGACTGCAGGCTTAGTATTCCGCCTTTGTTTACCTGAATTATCTTAACCGTTGCTTTTTGTTCCTTTGTGTACTGCGTGAAGTGGCCCCATGGTTTTTTTACGGTTAAAAACGTGTTTTTTGCCTTTTTCATCTGGAAACCAACAACTAATTGGTGCAACATTTATATATATTTTCTCATGGTTGTTAATTTATGCCTGCTTTTTTGGACGTGTTTTTCCAGAAAAAAACCGCTGCCGACATTGTGCGTGCGCGTCCCACGCTGTCAAAGTCTTTTTCGTGGTTCATTGCTGCCCTTGGCGTGTTCCTTGCCGCAAGAACTATTGGAACATTTTTTGAGCAGGTAATTTTTGTCCTGCTTGGCTGGCAGGGCATGTTTGGGGCCTTTTTTTCCACTGCCACTTTTTTTGCTGCATTTGTGATTCTTGCCATTCCGGCCATCATTGTGCTTTCAGTTCTTTTGTTCTTTTATTTCATTGCGGCAAAAATTTTTGGCGGCCGGGCAATGGATTTTTTCCAGTTCTTGTCTGATTCCTTTGTCTTGTTTTCCTCACTTGTAGTGGTGATGGGCCTTGTAAGCCTTTTGCCGTTCATCCATTACCTAGTGAATTTTTTTGTGCTGGTGTATGGGATTTACCTTTTCATAAGGTTGGTTGAAGAGTATTTTTTTGTCTCGTTTTTCAGGGCATTTTTTGTGTGGTTTGCCCCATCCTTGCTGGTTTTTTGCGCATTGGCCGTAATCGCAATTATTTTTGCCGGAATTTTTTTTGTCTTCTTTTAATGCTTCAGGTTTTTGATTGCAAGCGGTATTTCTTTCAGGAAATCTGATGCAATGAAGCCGTAGCCGAATTTTTTTTTCAGGCAGTTGCCAACCAAGCCATTTATGTATGCGGCGCATACCGCTGCATCAAGCAGCTTGGTTCCTTTTGCTGCAAAGGCAGCGCAAATTCCTGCAAGAACGTCCCCTGTTCCGCCAACGGTCATCCCTGCGTTTCCTGTCCTGTTGTAAAATGCAATGTTGCCGTCAGAAATTATGTCAATTCTTCCTTTGAGAAGCACGACGCAATTGTATTTTTTTGCCGTTTCTTTTGCGGTTAATTCTTTTTTTGCACCGATTTTTTTTCCGCAAAATATTTCAAGTTCTTTTTGGTGCGGCGTGATTATTGCTTTGTGTGAAAACCTGTGCCCTGCAAGGGCCTTTATTGCGTCTGCGTCGACAACAAGCGGCTTGTGGTTTTTTTCTGCAAATTTTTTCACAAATTTTTTTGTCTGTTCGTTTAACCCGAGTCCAGGGCCGATAAGGACCGCGTCAGCTTTTTCTGCGTTTTCCAGGGCGATTTTTAGGTGCCTTTCTGAAAAAAATTTGCCATCAACTTTTTTCACTATCAGGTCAGGGGAATAAGTGTTTATCACAAATCCGCATTTTTTTGGCGCAAGGACTGTCACGAGGTCGGTTTGGCTTCGCAGCACCGCAAGCGCGCTTTGTGCTGCTAGTGCGGGGGCACCAATCAGGTCGTCGTTTCCGCCGATTACAAGCACTTTGCCGTTTTGCCCTTTAAATGAGCCTGGGTCCCTTTTTTTTATGCATTTTGCAGCCTGTTTTGAGGTCACGTGTTTCATTTTTTCACGGCTTTTTCTATTTCTTTTGCAAGAATTTCGCTGACTTCTTTGCCGCCAGCATGTCCTTTGAGTTTTTGCATTGCTTCGCCCATCAGTGCGGCTGTTGCGTGTGTTCCTTTTTCTTTGATGAGCTTTTTGTTTTTTTCAACTATTTCTTTGATTGTTTTTTCAACTTCTTCCCTGCCCGCGCTTGAAGCGTGGTTTTCGGAAAGGATTGCCAAAAGCGTTTTTTGCGGGTTTTTTGTCCAATCTGCCAGCACGTCCGTGTAGATTTCCCGTTTGATTTCGCCTTTGTCCAGCCTGTTAAAGAATTCTTTTAGCATTTCATTTGAGATGCTGTTTGTGTCAGCGCCCATTCTTTTGACGTGCTTTAATCCGTTCAATAGCACTGTTGCGGTTGTGGTCGGGTCAAGCCCCGCATTTGCCAGTTCTTCAAAAAACCTTGCAAAATTGTTGAGCTTCATTTGGCTGGCAAGTTTTTCGCTTAAGCCGAATTTTTTTGTGTAAAGCAAAAACCGTTCTTCTTCGTTTAATGGCAGTCCTTTTTTTATTTCTGCAAGTTCTTTTTGGGGAATCTCTATTGGGGCAAGGTCTGTTTCGGGGTACATTCTTGCGGACCCGGATAGCGGCCTGCTGTATTCGGTGTTTCCGCCTTCAAGCGCGTTCCTTGTTTCGGCGGGTATGTGCCTGAGGGCTGCCTTGCATCGTTCAAGGGCAATCCGGATTGCCTTTTCTGCCCTTTCTTTTTCCGCCACGACAAAAACAAATGCGTCATTTTGGCCGCATGAAAGCGCTTTTTTTGTTTCTTCGGTTTCTTTTTCGCTTATTCCGTACGCTGGCAGTTCGTCTGAGTGGACTATCCCGCTTACGTTTGAGCGGGCTTTTACGTAATCTGACAATTCTGTGCCAAACCGCCGGCCCGGCTGCAGTTCTGTGCCAAGTATTTTTTTGAAGTTTTTGAGCCGCACTGCAAGCACGGCGCTTTGTTTTGCATTTTTTATGAAACCGCACTGCGTGCCCGAAAAAACGCCTGTGATGTCAAGCCATTTTTCGTCCAGGTCGTTTTCCGCCACTCCCCGTTTTTTCAGCTCTTCTTTTATTTCCAGAAGCGTTTTTTGCCGCCCTATTTCTCTGCGCACATACTCGTCTATCCCTTCAAGGTCCTGCACTCCCTTGATTTCAATCCTTGTCCCGCCCTTTATTGAAACATTGATGTCCTGCCTGATTGTGCCAAGCCCGCGCTTTGCTTTTCCTGTGAGCCGGAAAAGTTTTCCGATTGCAAGGGCTGCTTCCTTGACTTCTTCTGGCGTGTGCAGTTCCGGTTCTGTTGCAAGCTCTATGAGCGGAATGCCTAGCCTGTCAAGGCGGTAGCTGATTTCGCTGCCGTTTTTCCGGATTGGCCTTGCAGAATCTTCTTCCAGGACAATTGTCTGTATGCCTATGTCCTTGTTTTTGATTTTTATTTTTCCGCCGAGCGCGACAAGCGCTGTTCGCTGGAAGCCAGAAGTGTTTGAGCCGTCGATTACGAGCTTTCGCATCACAAATATTTTTTTAAGCACGTTTGCGTTTGCCATTAATGCGACTTCAAGGGCTGTTTTCAGTGCCTGTTGTTCAACATCTTTTGGCGGCGCTTCATCCAGTTCTATTTCACAGTTTGTGTCGTTGTGGTATTCGTAAAAGTAGGAGTGCCCCCTCTGGAACTGTTCCAGCGCGGCTGCGTCAAACTCACCCATTTCTGATGCAGATGGCCTAAGGAAGCGCTTTACCGTGCCGCTTGCCGCGTCTTCGCGCAAAATTGTGGGGCATCGGCAAAAAAGCTTTTTTGTATCAAGCTGCTGGTGGCACTCAAGCCCTGCCTTAAACTCCAATCCAGAATAAGCCAATCCAAGCACCCTAAAAAACTTGAAACCAAGAGTTTTTAAAGGTTAAAATATTTATGCAGCGGCTTCTTCCCGTGTTTCCATTGCTTTCAATATTCTCTGCAGTGCGGTTAGGTTTGAGCCGATTGCAAGGGCAACGATTGCAGTGCCTAAAAACATTGAATTGTAGTTTGCGGCAAGGATTCCTGCAAATAGAAGTATCATCCGCTCTGCGCGCTCTAGTGTGCCCCCTTTTAGCTCTTTTTTGACGAGGTCTTTTTCTTTTGCGGCAGCCTTTGCGTAAGTGGTCATTGTTGAGCCAAAAAGGTACAGCAAGAGCCATGCCTGGATTGAAAGAAAAAATGGCTGAAGTGGGATGAAAAAAATCCCAAGAATTATCAGCAGTTCAATGTACCTGTCGGTTATTGTGTCAAGGTATGCGCCAAATTTTGTGACGCGGCCGGTGACGCGCGCGACGCTGCCGTCCACGAAATCTAAAAACGCTGCTGCTGCAAAGAAAGCTGCTGCTGCAAGGAAATTGTTTTGCGTGAGCAAATAAAAGCAGGCAATTGCGGGAAGGACGCTTAATAGTGTCCACTGGTTTGGCGAAAGGCCGGTTTTGGAAAACACGACGCCGATTTTGATTGACAATTGCTGGAATTTTTCGCGGTGTTGGTTTAGCATTTTTTGGGACACCTATTTTTTTCTTTCACCTTTGATGAATTCCTCAACCATTTGTTTTGCGACGGTGTCGGGGTACTGTATTGGCGGGTGCTTCATCAGGTAAGCTGACACCGAAGTGATTGCCCCGCCAACTTTTCGGTCAAGTGCAAGTTTTGCCGCGCGGATTGCGTCCACCGCCACCCCTGCGCTGTTTGGCGAGTCCTCAACGCTTAAGCGCATTTCGAGGTTTAATGGGACGTCGCCGAATTTTTTTCCCTCAATGCGCAGAAAGCAGATTTTTTGGTCATTTAGCCATGGCACATAGTCGCTTGGGCCGATGTGTATTTTGTCGGCTTCCATGGGGGTTGGCAGTTGTGACTGCACTGACTCTGTTTTTGATATTTTTTTGCTTATCAATCTTTCATGCTCAAGCATATTTAGAAAATCTGAATTTCCACCAACATTCAGCTGGTAGGTTCCTGTTATTTTTATCCCGCGGTCGGAGAAAAGTTTTGCCAAAGTCCTGTGCGTGATTGTCGCCCCGAGCTGTGACTTCACATCGTCCCCGATTATCGGCAAATTTTTTTGCCGGAATTTTTTTTCCCAGTCCGCGTTTGAGGCAATGAACACCGGCATGCAGTTGATGAAAGCGCATCCTGCTTCAAGGGCTGCAGTAGCATAAAAATTTGCGGCATCCTCGCTTCCGACTGGCACATAATTCACCAAAACTTCTGCTTTTGCTTTTTTTAGCTCTGCAGCTACATCAACCGGTTTTTGTTTTTCATCAACCAAAAATGTGCGATCTGCAGGGTAGTCTTTCATGTGTTCCGCAATGCCGTCAAGCACTGGCCCCTTTTTTACGGTGACGTTTTGGTGCGGGACGCTTTTGCAGAAAACGGTTGTGCAGTTTGGCTTCTCGAAAATTGCCTGGCTTAGGTCAACTCCGACCTTTCTTTTGTCGACGTCAAAGGCCGCCACAAACTTTATGTCGCTTATCTTGTATCCGCCAAAGGAATTGTGCATCAGCCCCGGAACCGGTTCGTCGTTTGCCCCGGCATCCTTGTAATAGGAAATTCCCTGCACTAGGGAACTCGCGCAGTTGCCTACTCCTGCAATTGCAACCCTGATTTCTTTCATAAACCCATCTATTTTATAACCGTAAAACATTTAAGCCTTTTTCGTTCATATTTCTTTTTGATGAATCCGCCGGAACTGCGCCGCCTTGAGGAAAAGCTGACAAAAGAGGTGCTTTGGCTTTATCTCCTTTCAATCCTTTCGGAAAAAGACGCCCATGGCTATGTTTTAAGGAAGCAAATAATGGAAAAATTCGGTTTTTTGCCGGGAAATGTGACCTCTTACGTTGTTTTGTACAAGCTTGAGTCGCGCGGGTTTGTTTCGTCAAAAATGGCGCAGAACAAAAAAATCTACTCAATTACGGCTTCGGGGAAAAAACTCCTCAAAGAGGCAGAGCAGGTGTTTAAGAAAAAGATGGAAATGGTTTTTTAGTGTTGGGAAAACTGGGTGTATTCAAATAAAAAAATTTCATGTTCTTTTCGACGATTTTTCTTTTGCTTGTTTGAAGCAGTTGAGTGCGGAAAATAAGTGGAGTTTGAGCGGCACTTTGCGCGCGGCAATTCAAAAAATGAGTGGAAAAGCTTTTGATGCCAAAAAGGTATAGCAAAGAGCATAAATAATTGAACTTTTCATTGCTCTTTGCATATGGTAAACTGCCATAAAATGTTCAAAAATATAAGCAGTTTGCTATATATTGGCATATTATCGTCCCGTCGCTTGCCCTGTAAGGGTAGACGGGACACGTACAGATTGCAAACGAACCTGTCCGTTTTTTTTAGGAATTTTGCGTTATTTTTGTTCCAGCCCGCTTAAGTTGAAGTTGTTCATCTGTGTGCGCTCGTTTATTTCGCCGCGAAGGTTTTGCTGCATCATTTCGGCGGCTTTTTCTTTCGGGTAGTTTCCAAGGAGCCATGCAAGCTTTATGAATGCTGTTTCGGGGAGCATGTCCTTGCCTGGAATGACGCCAATTTTTTTCAGGCTGATTGCATTGTTGTATACGTTCATCTGCACTGCGCCGAAAATGCACTGGCTTGCCATCACTGCAATGCAGCCTGACTTGACCAGTTTTTGTATTGCCAGAAAATTTTTTTCGTTCATTTTTGCCTCTTTGTTTGGCACCCCTATGGGGGCATGCCCTAGGCCTGTTCCTTCAATTACCAGCCCCTTGTATTTTTGTTTCCTGTAAAAGTCAAACTGTTCTGGGAACATGTTTGGGTGGCATTTTATTATCGCGACTTTTGGCTCCATTTTTGTTGTGGCCAAAAATTTTTTTGCAGCGTCAAATTTTTGGTGGCTTTTTTTTAGGAACGTGATTTCTTTTGTCGCATGGTTTATTCTTGCAATCGGGGTTTCGTTCACTGCCTTAAAGGCGTCCCTTCTGGATGTGTGGAGTTTTCGTGTTTTTGTCGCCGGCAGTATGACGCAGTTTTTGTCCTCGCTTGATTCGTGCATGCAGATTCCAATCCCTGTGAAATCTGTTTTCGTGATGAATTCTGCCGCCGACAAAAGGTTGAGTGCTGCGTCGCTGCTTCCCCTGTCAGTTGAGCGCTGGGAGCCGACCAGAATGATGGGGATTGGCGGGTTTTCAAGCATGAATGAGAGTGCCGCAGCAGTGAAACCCATCGTGTCGGTCCCGTGCGGCAAAATTATTCCCCTGATTCCGCCTTTTTTTATTTCTTCTTCGATTGCTTTTGCAATTATGGGGTAGTGGTCAAAGCGCATGTCTTCCGAGTACATTTGCCCGACTAGTTTTGAGTTGAAGTTTGCGGTTTGCTCCAGCTCAGGGTACATTGTGATAAGGTCTTTTGGGTCAAATGATGTTTCGACTATCCCTGTCTTGTAATTTACCCTGCTTGAAATGGTGCCCCCTATCTGCAGAATGGAAATTGTGGGAAGGGCCGGGTTGAATGCCAGTTCTTTTGCTTTTGGCTTTCCGAGCTTTTTGTGCTCGTTTAATTTTTCCATTGCAACTATTTCGCCGATTCCAATTCCGACATTGTACCCGTTTTTTAGCTTGAGTGTCAGGGCAGTTTTTGATTCTGTCGGGATTATTGTCCCCTCAAATTCACCGTTTTTTGTCTTTAGTTTTACTACTTCTTCTGGCTTGCAGCCAAATTTTTTTAATAGGGTTTCTGTTGTCAATTGCCGCACCTTTTTTTTATTGTAATACATGATTATATTGGCCTATTATCGTCCCGTCGCAGGCGGGGCATGTATGTGCTGTAAACTGGCACGCCAGTTTTTTTAAAATTCCCAGAGTGCCTGGTCCTTTGGGTTGTTTAACCCGGGGGTGATTTCTCCTGCATAATTTGTTTTCATCATTTTTTTTACTTTGTCAAGTTTTGCGGTCTGCCCAAGCACCCACATCAGTTTCACGAGCGCGGTTTCACTTAACAGGTCGTGGCCAGGAATTGCACCTGCTTCAAGGGCTTTTAACCCGACATCGTACAGGTAAACCCAGCTTGACCCAAGGGCGCATTGTGTTGTTATCACTACGGGGATTTCCTGGTCGGTTGCTTTTTTTATCGTTTTAGCGATGTTTCTTTTTTCTGTGGGGATGTTTCCGGAACCGTACCCTTCAAGCACTATTCCCTTGATTCCTGTGTCAATCAGGTACTCCATCCTTTGCGGTGAATAGCCGGGGTGGAGTTTTATGAGCGCAACGTTTGGTTCAAGCGAATTGAACAGTTTTGGCTTTATTTTGCTTCTTTTTTTTTGCTCTCCTGTGAGTTTTATTTCTTGCTGTATTTTTCCAAGCGGCGGCATTCCGACGCATTCAAATGCGTCAAAATCCGTTTCCCTGAATTTTTTTGCCCTGTTCCCGCGAAGGATTTGGCCGTTAAAAACAATGACCGATTCGGCCAGGTTTGCAGTTGATGCAACGCGGATTGCATCCACGAGATTGCGGTTGGCGTCGCTTCCGATGTGTGTCGGGATTACCTGTGAGCCGGTGAACACGATTGGTATGTTCAGGTTTTGGATCAGGAAAGAAAGCGCGGCTGCAGTGTAGCTCATTGTGTCGGTTCCGTGCGTGACAACTATTCCGTCAAAGCTTGTCAGCTTGTAATAAAGCGTTTGTGCTAGCGTCAGCCAGTTTTCTGGCTGCATGTTTGTGGAGTCAATTCGAAACAGCGCGGTCTCCTCTATGTCAAAAAATTTTTTCAAAAACGGGGCGAATTTTAAAATTTCTGCCTGGGTCAGTTCGCCTGGCTTCCATGTCCCTTTGACAGTTGTGGCGGCAAGCGTTCCGCCCATTCCGATGACAAAAACCCTTGGCTTCCTTGCCTTGGCCATATCACTAGTGTGCAGGTTAATTCTTTTATAATGGCGCATTTTTTTCATAATTCCAATATTTTGGCCAATTAATTTGTTTTAAATTGTTTTTGCAGGCATGTTTTTATCGAATGGGCATTTCTTTGCAGGAGCACTTGATTGCCGTGCCAGAGGACGTTTCAAAACTGGTCTTGCTTGTGGCGGGCCAGTCGGTTAAGATAAAAAGCGCTTTTTTGCACCATTTGAGTTTTGCCGGAAGCAGGAACATTTACGGCGAAGAGCAATTGGAGCTTGACAAGTGGGCTGATGGCCTGATTTTGGGTGAAATGGAGAAAAGTTCGCTTGTGCGAAACCTTGCTTCAGAAGAGCAGGGGGAAATTGTTGAAATTTTGAAGGCAAAGGGCTCTTGGGGCATAACAGTTGACCCGCTTGACGGCATGAGCTGTGTTTCAACAAACCTTTCCGTTGGAACCATTGTCGGATTGTTCAATGAGGGGAATGTGCTGGAAAAAGGCAACCGGATGGATGCGGCATTATTTGTTTTGTATGGGCCGCTTACGACCCTTGTTTATGCCTGCAAGGGAAAGGGCGTGCACGAGTTTGTTTTTGACGGGCAGAAAAAACAGTTTGTTTTGCGCCACGAAAACATAAAGATTCCGTCTGGGACAATTTTTGGCAGCGGCGGCGTGAAAACAAAGTGGTCAAGGCCTCACACCGCTTTCATTGCGGAGCTGGAAAAACAAAACTATAAAATGCGTTTTTCCGGCAGTCTCACCGCGGATTTCAACCAGGTGCTCCGTTACGGCGGCCTGTTCTGTTACCCTGCGTTGTCGGATGCGCCTGACGGGAAGCTTCGCCTGTTGTTTGAGGGCAACCCGCTTTCATTCATTGCAGCCGAGGCAGGCGGTGCGTCCACCAACGGGCAAAAATCAATCCTTGAAGTGCAGCCGAAAAAAATTTCCGACCGCACTCCGCTTTATTTGGGCGGAAAAAAAGAAATAGGGCTGGCGGAAAAGTTTTTGAAGAAATGAAAACCTATTGGTCGAATTCCATTTCTATTCCGCCGACTTTTCCGGCAACAAAGTTGTAAACCAGTGCGGCTATTGCCCCGGCTATGAACCCAACAATTGCTCCGACTATTGGGAATCCAATTAACATTACTATTCCAAATACTAGCCCCAGGCCCCCGCCTAAAAGCATGAACGGGAATATAATCAGTGCCTCAAAGAATAAAAGAATTGCAAATAGTGCTGCCTCCATTTTTGCAAGCGACATTACCCCTATTTTTTTCAGTTTCATGTTTTTCAATCCTCCAAAAAATTGGTTTATTTGATTGAATTACTGCGTTTTTGGTATTTAAAGCTGTCGTTTGGCAAGGCTTCATTGAAAATGTCTTTATAGTTGGTTGATTGTCCACCTATAGGTGGGGGA
>CAYIER010000016.1:13227-15128 GCA_964362395.1 uncultured archaeon | reverse complement strand
CGAACTCATACAGAACAGGTTAAACCCGGCAAAAAGCTAAACGGATACAAAAAAATATAAATTATGAAAAATTTCGTGAAGAGGAAATCGTTACTTCTGTTTTGAACCTTGCTGAAATGTATTATGGTCTTCTAAAATATTCTGACAAGAAAACAGCTTTGGAATGGTTTAACAAGCTAAAAAGCTTTACACTCAATATTGATGCTGAAACAATTAGGAAAGCCATGGAGTTCAAATTTGAAAATAAGCAAAAAAATTTATCATTTATTGATTGCATAGGCTATGCTGTTGCTAAAGAACATAATATTTTGTTTCTTACAGGTGACAAGGAATTTGAAAAATTTGAAAATGTTGAATTTGTAAAATAAACTCTATTTCAAAAATATTTTTCTTTTTTAAATGAGCCTTCCTTGATGTCTGTCCGGATTTTTTCCATCAGGCTCTGGATAAAAAACAGATTATGGTAACTCAGGTATTTTTGCCCATTTTCTTCTTTTGTGCGCACAAGGTGGTGGACATATGCGCGCGAGTGGTTATTGCACACAAAGCAAGTGCAGTTTTTGTCAAGCGGCGAACCGTCGTTTGCAAATTTTGAGGACTCCATATTCAGGTTTTTTTCAGAAGAAAACGCCAATCCATGCCGCGCTGTTCGCGTGGGAAATGCTGAATCAAACAGGTCTGCTCCAAGCGCGACTGCCTCAACCAGTTCTTTTGCAGACCCAACCCCCATTAAATAGCGCGGTTTTTCGCGTGGAATGCAGTCCAGCGCTGCTTTTGTTGCCTCCATTGTTTTTTTCAATGGCTCGCCGATTGCAAGCCCGCCGATTGCGATTCCGTCAAAACCCATTTCGCAGATTTCGCGCGCGCTTTTTTGCCTAATCTTTTGGTCAATTCCGCCCTGGCATATTCCAAAAAGCAGCTGCTTTTTGTTTTTGTGCGCCTGAATGCAGCGTTTTGCCCACAAAGCTGTGCGGGCGGCGGATTCTTTCAGCCGAGAAGGCTCCGCACCCGCGTGTGGAACATCATCAAGGCACATTGCCACGTCGCTGCCAAGCTCGTTCTGGATTTCAATCGATTTTTCAGGAGAAAAAAGAAGTTTTTTTCCGTCAAACGGGTTGCGGAACAGAACTTCTTTGTCAGTCAATTTTAAGCAAAAATTTTCGCTTAACACCTGAAAGCCGCCCGAATCCGTAAAAACGGGGCGGTTCCAGCCCATAAATTTGTGCAGCCCGCCAAGCCGCGAAATTGTTTCCACGCCCGGCTTTAATGACAGAATAAACGCGTTGCTGATAATGCACTGTGTCCCTGCACTTCTGACTTCTTCGTTTGACAAAAGCTTCACGGAGCCCTTTGTCGCAACCGGCATGAAAAAAGGCGACCTTATTTCACCGTGAGCGGTCTTTAATATTCCTGCACGAGCAGTTCCACAAATTGATTGAATCTTAAAATAATTCATAAATTCACTTTAAAATCAATGGCATCCAGCTTTAATTTTCACAACTATAAGCTTCCGACGGTGAATGATCAATTACTGATATATAACCCTAGCTAAAAATCAAAGAATCAAAAGTCTTTGTTTTGTTTTCTGCTGCAGTGCATCCAAAAATAAAAATAAACAATAAAAAATAATCGACAAAACAAAATTTGTTGAATAATTTTTCATAATATGCCTCAGAAATACGGGTTTTCCCCAATGTCAAGCATCAGCACGTCTGGGCTTTCAAGGAACTTTTTTAAGTCCAGCAAAAATTCTGCCGCCTGTGCGCCGTCAACAACGCGGTGGTCAAAGGAAAGCGACAACGGCAAAACTTTTGCAATGACAATCTGCCCGTTTTTTACAACAGGTTTTTCAACAATGCGCCCCACGCCCAAAATCGCGCACTCGCCGAAATTGATTATCG
>CAYIER010000016.1:0-13127 GCA_964362395.1 uncultured archaeon | reverse complement strand
TTTTCAACAATGCGCCCCACGCCCAAAATCGCGCACTCGCCGAAATTGATTATCGGAACACCAAACAATCCCGCAATCGAGCCATAATTTGTGATTGTGAATGTGCCGCCTGAAAGCGCGTCAAGCGCGATTGTCCTGTCACGGCATCCTTGTGAAAGGATTTCTATCTGGTGGCCTATGTCAAGCAGGCTTCGCTTGTCCGCCTTTTTCACAACTGGCACCATGAGGCCCTGCGAGGTATCAACCGCAACCCCGATGTTATAATACTGCTTTACGACAATTTTTTGGCTCTCTTCGTCAAAGCGCGCGTTCAAATACGCGTGGTCTTTGAGCGCCCCGACAACCGCCTTCACAATGAACGGCAAAAACGTCAAATGCACTCCTTTTTTTTCGGCAACCGGTTTTTCTTTTTCCCGCAGTCTCGCAAGGTCTGTCACGTCCGCTTCCTCCATTGCAACAGCGTGCGGGGAACTAAACATTGATTTCACCATCGCCTTTGCGATTTCACTGCGCACCTTTGTAAGCGGAATTTCAAGGACGCGCCCAAACTTGTCAACCGTGATTTTTGGCCCGCTTTGCACGACTTCATGCGGCTCTTTTTCACCGTGGGCTTCGCGCGCGGCATTCACTACATCCTGGCTTGTCACGCGCTCATTCAATCCACTGCCATTTATTTTTGAAATGTCAACCCCTATGTCTTTTGCAAGTTTTCGGGTCGCGGGCAATGCATGCACCTGCCCGTGCTGTTCTTCGGTTTGCGTGCGCGGCCGGTGCTCCGGCTGTTTGACAATGACCTCCTGTGCCTCATCAATTTCCCCGACCACGCCAAAGGACTCCCTCTTCTTTGGCTGTGGCGCTTCCTGTTTTGGCTGGGCTACTGGCTCCGGCCTTTTTTCAGGCAATTGCTTTTTTTGGGCTGCATGCCTTTGCGCTGCCGGTTCTTCTTCTGTTTCAATCGTGAACAAAATTTCGCCAACGCGAACCGTCTGGCCTTCGGCAAAATTCTGTTTCAACAACTTTCCGCCTTTTGGCGCTGGAATTTCAACAACCGCCTTTCCGGTTTCCACTTCCACGACTGCCTCATCAGCCTTCAGCGTGTCGCCCTCTTTTTTGAGCCACTTCAAAACCTGGCCCTCGGCAATTCCCTCGCCGACATCCGGAAAAGCAAATTCAAACGGCATTGCCTCACCTAATAATTAACCACTTTCTCTATCCCTGCAACTATCCTCTGCGCATTCGGCAGATAATACTGCTCGTTTTTTGCAAGCGGCATCACGGTGTCAAAGCCCGTAACGCGCTCAACCGGCGCAATTAAATCAAGCAAATCGTTTTCTGTCACAAGCGCGCTGATTTCCGCGCCAATCCCGCACATGCGCGGCCCCTCGTGCACGATAACGCACCGTCCAGTCTTTTTCACTGATTCATTTATAGTGTCAATGTCAAGCGGGGCAATTGAGCGCAAATCAATGACTTCAACGCCGATGTTTTTTTGCGTGGCAATTTGCGCAGCTTCAAGCGCGGGGCGCATCATTGCCCCAAAAGAAACCAGCGTCACGTCCTTGCCGTCCCTTGCAATTTTTGCCTTTCCCAGCGGAATCGTGTACCCCTGCTCCGGGACATCTTCTTTTATTGACCTGTAAATTTTTATCGGCTCCAAAAACATCACCGGGTCAGGGTCACGGATTGCCGAAACAAGCAAGCCCTTTGCATCAAAGGGGGTTGAAGGGACAACCACCTTTAGCCCCGGCACCTGCGCAAGGAGCGATTCAACGCTTTCAGAGTGGTGCTCTGGCGCCTTTATTCCGCCAAAAGAAGGCATTCGGACAACAATCGGGCAGGTGATTTTTCCGCGCGTGCGGTTCCGTAGCCGTGCAGCATGGGAACTCAATTGGTCAAAGGCTGGCGGCATGAAACCAGAAAACTGTATTTCCGCAACCGGCTTGAAGCCGTTTGCCGCCAAACCGATTGAAACGCCAACAATGCCTGACTCGCTGAGCGGGGTGTCAATGACCCTTTTTTCGCCAAACTTTTTGAACAGGCCCTGCGTTGCGCGAAACACCCCGCCGTCAACACCCACGTCTTCACCAAGCACGACAACTTTTTCGTCGCGTTCCATTTCCTGCAAAATCGCGGCATTCACCGCCTCAACAATCGTCAGCTGCGCCATCACTTTCCGCCTTCTTTTTCCAAAAACTTCCGCAAATATTCTTTTTGATTCAAAAGGGTTTTTGGCTGCTCAGAAAACATGTAGTCAAAAATTTCTGTTGGCTTTTGCAGGGGTGTTTCCTCGTATTTTTTTACCGCATCTTCCACATGTTTTGCCGCGCGCTCGTAAATTTCTTTGCCAATTTTTTCGGTCAAAATTTTTTTTGCTTTCAGGTATTTTTTCAGCCGGTCAATCGGGTCGCGTTTTTTCCAGTAATCTACCTCGCTTTGCGGACGGTAGCGTGACGCGTCATCGGAAGTCGTGTGGTCTCCCATGCGGTAAGTCACCGCTTCAATCATTGCCGGTCCCAATCCATTGCGCGCATTGTCCATTGCGCGCCTTGCCGCAGAGTAAACAGCCAAAACGTCGTTTCCGTCCACTTGTATCCCTTCAAAGCCGTACGCAAATGCCTTTTGTGCCAGCGTTTTTGCATGCGTCTGCTTTTTTCTTGCAATAGAAATTGCGAACTGGTTGTTTTGGCAGACAAAAATTGTCGGGGTCTGGAATTCTCCTGCAAAATTCATTGCCTCGTGAAAGTCGCCCTCGCTTGTGGCGCCGTCGCCAAAAAAAACCACGCAAACGCTTTTCTGGTTTTTCAACTTCATCCCCCAAGAAAACCCGACCGCGTGAAGGGTCTGTGTCCCGACAGGAATCGAGGCTGGAAAACAGTTCACGCCATCTGGAACAATGTTTCCGCGCTCGTCGCCGCCCCAGTAAAGGAAAAGGTTTTCAAGCGGGTAACCGCGCGACATCAACACCGCGTTTTCCCTAAAGCTTGGAAAAACCCAGTCAGATTCCCGCATTGCAAGCGAAACGCCAATCTGCGTTGCCTCCTGGCCCTCGTGCTGTGCATAAGTTCCAATGCGCCCCTGCCTCTGCAGCGCAAAAGCTTTTTTGTCAAAAGTGCGCGCCAAAACCATTTTTTCAAGCATTTCAAGCAGCTGCTTTGGCGAAAGCTTTGGCAGCAATTTTTTGTCCACATGCCCTTTTTCGCCAAGGATTGAAAGCATTTTCACGCTGAATTTTTCGACAACTTTTTTAGGCATCCGCATTCCCCGCAATCGCTATATTTTTAAAAAAATACTCCCCTGCACGGTACGAGCTTCGCACAAACGGGCCGCTTGCAACATACAAAAAACCCTTTTCTTCGCCGATTTTTTTGTATTCTTCAAAAACGCCCGGATGCACAAATTCTGTCACCGCGATGTGCAAACCGCTTGGCTGCAAATACTGTCCGATTGTCAGCGCGTCAACGCCGATTTTTCTCAAATCATCCATTGCCCGCAGAACCTGCTCTTTTGTCTCGCCAAGCCCGACCATTATCGAGGACTTAGTCAAAGTCTTTGGCGAAACATTTTTCACAAACTCAAGCACTGACAGCGACTGCGCATAGTTTGCACGGGCATCGCGCACTTTTCTCTGCAGCTCCTTTACTGTTTCAATGTTGTGCGCAATCACGTGCGGTTCTGCATTGATTATTTTCCGGATGCAATCCGTGTTTCCGCAGAAATCTGGAATAAGCACTTCAATAATCAAATCCGGATTCTCTCTACTTGTTTCGCGGATGCACTCCGCAAAGTGCCCCGCACCCTGGTCAGCCAAATCGTCGCGGTCAACCGACGTAATCACAACGTAATCCAGCCTGTATTCCTTTATTGCCTGCGCCAGTTTTTGCGGCTCAAGTGTGTCAAGCGGCTTTCCTGCCCTTGCTGTTTTCACGTGGCAGAACTTGCACCCGCGCGTGCAGGTGTCACCCATGGCCATAAACGTGGCGGTTCCGTGGCTCCAGCACTCGCTGATGTTTGGGCAGTGGGCCTCCTCGCAAACAGTCACCAATCCAAGGCCTTTAACCGTGCTTTTCACTTTAGCAAAAGCCTGTATTCCTTGCCCCGTGGGAGGCCTGATTTTGAGCCACTGTGGTTTTGAAATCATGCATTTTCCATAAACTAACGGAAAAGTAATTTTTAATGATAACGGTCAGCCAAAAAAGGTTAAATATTTAGATTTATCGACGATTTTATTGTTCATGGCCGCAAAATTTATTGCAGTTTGCCTTGTTCTTTTGGCAATTTTTTCCTCAAACACCCTTGCACAGGCATGCTATACGCCAGCCACAGAGCAAACAATCGAGTTAACCCACCCGACAGACAATTCGTCATACTTTCTGGCTGCCCCCAAGGATTTCTCGTTCAAAACCGCATTAAACGGCATAACAACCTACCAGCGCGGCACCACGATGCTCGTTTTTAGGCCAGGCAGTTTTGTGACCGTGAACGTGAAGGACACAAAGGCTTTTGCAAACATTCTTTTGTCAGAATACAACAACGCTGATACTTACACAAAAATAACCGACCTGACTGAAACAACCGTTGGCACCTACAAAGCATATTTCCTTGAATACAAAGATCCTGCCATGAAAGAAACTGGGCGCGTCACAGTAATCATTGGCGACAAGGCAGAAACAAAAACAAAATTTTACATTTTAACACTGCGCTCAAAAGATGT
The DNA here is from genome assembly GCA_964362395.1 of uncultured archaeon. Lineage (GTDB taxonomy): Archaea > Iainarchaeota > Iainarchaeia > Iainarchaeales > GW2011-AR10 > JACPKT01. Next base: position 8,416 of record CAYIER010000016.1, on the reverse strand, counting down.
TAAGTACGGGGAAGATAAGACAATGTATTTGAAAATGGTCAACTCTTTTGGCCTTGACCCCCTTGACGAATGCATTGCACCAGAACCGCCGCCCCAAGACAACAACGACACCAATCAGCCCGTGCCAAACGACAACCCGGGAAACACAGGCAACAATGGCAATCCCGGAAATTCTTCGGATACACAGCCGCCAGCCAACCCGCCATCAAGCACTCCAAACAATACAGCTACAGCACCGCCTGCAAACAACGAATTCAAAATCCTTGGCTTTGACGGCTGGCTAGTGATTGGAGGAATTGTACTTCTGCTTTTGCTTTTGGGGACCGGCTTTGTGATTCTTGCAATAATTGCGGTAATAATTTACTTCTTTTTCATCAAAAAAAGATGAGCCATTTGGCGCCCTGATTTTGCATGAACAATTCGTTAAAAAAAACCAAAGGCACTTTCCTTGACGAAGCCTCAAACCCGCCCCTTGAAAAATGCGACGCCGCATTTTTCGGCGTCGAATTCGACTACACGGCATCCTACAATCGCGGGGCACGCTTTGGCCCAAAAGCAATCCTTGACGCCACGCGCCAGATAGAATTCGAGGCACCCTTTATCGGAATGCGGCTTGACGAAAAAATAAAAATCCACAACCTCGGCTTCCTTTCATACAGCAAGCCAAAAGGAAAAGCGCTTGAAAAACTCTCTGCCAACATGGTTTTTGACGCAAAAGAACTTGCAATGGCCGCACTTTCAGAAAACAAGTTTTTGTTCGTCCTTGGCGGAGACCACTCGGTTTCAAACGGCCACATAGAAGCGCTCTCCCAAAAATTCCCGCACAAAGATGTCTGCATTGTCTCATTTGATGCCCATTTTGACCTGCGAAACGCGCTCGAAGAAATGCCATTAAGCCACGGCAGCATTTCAAGGCGAATACAGGACGCCGGCTTCAACCAATTGTTTATCGGCGTCCGCGACACTGTTTGCACCGAAGAAATCAATTTCATTTCGCAAAAAAAAATTGCCGACAAAATATTTTATTGCCCGCTTCTGCCAAAACAGTTTTACACAAAACAAAAAAGCCGCCCGTGGATAAAAAAAGAAAACCTCTTGTTTGGCGGAAAAACCTCAAAAAAACAGCTTGCGGCAATCCTGTCAAAAATAAAGGAAAAAAACGTCTGGTTCGAAATAGACATTGACGTTTTGGACGCAAACGAATTTCCCGCAACCGGAACCCCGATGCCAAACGGGCTTTCCTTTACAGCGCTGAACGAACTGCTGCTTGAAATAATTTTTTTCGCAAAAAAAACCGGCAAAAAAGTGCTCGGCTTCTCGCTTGTCGAAGTCTCGCCGCTGCTTGAAAAAAACGCAACAGAATACTTGGCTGAAAAAGCGGTTTCAACCGCCTGCGAAATGAAGGCGGCGCTCCTTTGCTACAACATCCTTTTGTTCAATTTCATTGAAAGATTCAAAAAATAGCCAGAAAAGCTTTTTTTTAAATTGTTGCAAACAGAGTTTTTTTCATGAAAAAGACCTCAAAGCAGGCAAAGGCAAGCATTTTCAAAAAATCCGCAAAACACTCAGGCAAGCCGGTTTTTGGCTACGACTTCAACCAAGGCCTTGACTTCAAAAAATTCCTTGAATCGTTTTCGCACACCGGCTTTCAGGCAACAAACCTTGGAAAGGCAATTGAGATTGCAAAAAAAATGCAAAAAGACAACGTGGACATTTTCCTTGGCGCAACTTCAAACCAGGTCAGTTCCGGCAACCGCGAGGCAATCCGCTATCTTGCCGAGCACAAGCTTGTAAAAGCACTGGTGGTAACCACTGGTGCAGTAGAAGAAGACATAATCAAAACAAAATTTGATTTTTTGCACGGCGATTTCCGCGCTGGCGGCGCAAAATTGCGCGCAAAAGGAATCAACCGAATAGGGAACATTTTTGTGCCAAACAACCGCTACATATGGTTTGAAAAATTCTTCCAGCCAATTCTTTCCCTCTTGCGTGAAAAACAGCGAAAGGAAGGCAAAATTTTTTCTCCAAGCGAAATAATTTCATTGATGGGCAAAAAAATAAACGACGAGTCCTCAATCTGCTTTTGGGCGCAAAAAAACAATATCCCGATTTTTTGCCCGGCATTCATGGATGGCGCGGTCGGGGACAATGTTTTCTTTTTCAATTATGGCAAAGCACAGGAACTAAAAGTCGACCAAGCGTCCGACCACCACAAACTAATTGAAATGACGCTTGACGCAAAAGAAACCGGCCTCATAATTTTAGGCGCAGGCGTCGTAAAGCACACGCTTTGCAATGCCAACATGTTCCGCGAAGGCACAAAATACGCGATTTACCTGAACACCGCAATCGAGCAGGACGGCTCCGACTCCGGTGCAGAGCCAGAAGAAGCCAAAAGCTGGGGCAAAATATCCGCAAAGGCACAGACAGTAAAAGTGTTTGGCGATACCACAATCAATTTCCCACTGCTAGTGGCGGGTGCGTTTGCTGACAAAAAAAAATAATTTTAATTCGCCAAATTTGTTTTGCCTGCTTTACTGGTTGTATTGGCTCACAGTAACTGTTCCTGTGGCAGTCACCGGCGTTGGGTCGCCTAAGTGCACAAGAATTCCGTTTGCCCATGCGTTTTTATTGTAAGCCGTCATGCAGCCGGGGTTCGCGGCTTCCCATTCGGCACTAGACCAGTCATACCCGTAATGGTACTGTGGATAAGAATGGTATTCTGGCGGAGTGCCAGAGCTTATTGAAACACAAATCTTGACCGTTGCATGCGACGGTATGTTTAGAATCTTGTAGCCATGCGTTCCGCCTGTTGTTCCAAGGTTAAATGTTTTTGAGTCAGAAGCATAATTCATGCTTTCAACATTTGAACCAAGGCTTGAGGAATGGGAACTATACTCTGGCTTTTCTTCTGTCGGAGTGTAAGTGCAGCTTTGGCTTCCTGTTTCAGTTGTCTGTGGTTTTGAATTAGTGGTGCCGCAGTTGTTTGCATCAGTGCAGGTTCTCGTTCTGGTCCTTGACTGGGTTTGGCTATCCTGGCAGGCACCCCAAGCGCCCCATGCCCCGTATTCTCCACAACTCCAGCTCTCAGTGCAGGGAGTAACCGTATCCGAACAGCTCCTGCTTTCAGTTGTTGGCGGCTTGTTTGCCGTTGTACCACAATTATTTGCATCAGTGCAAGTTCTTTCCCTGCTTTGCGTGCCACCCGAACAAGAATTCCATGCACCCCAATCAACACAACTCCAGTTTTCCATGCAGCTACCGCCCCTTACAACATCGCCAGTGCCAGAACTGACCGTAAAAGTGTCCTTGGCGGCGCCACCAATTGAAACATCAACATTCACTTTTCTGTTCCAAGTGCCATCAATGCTTATATCACAGGGCTCTTTTGAATAATCTGGAAAACACCGCACATAAACCGATTCCATGCAGAAAAAATAAATTCCGGTAGTCACGTCTCTATAGTTTTTTGTCGGGGCGCATGCAGATTTGTTTATGTTTACTGCAATGTCCCCTTCATCATAAAATAATTCTTTTTTCGGGCAGGTAGCCGGGCATTGGAGTTTTTCCCCAATTGCAAGCGCTTCTTTTTTAGCTTTACCGCACATTGCAGTCATGTCGACTTTGTCCTGCCCTATGTTGGTGCAAGAGCTTGTGTGACTTGACACGTTATTGAACTGCTGGTTTAGGCCGTTGCTGAAATCTATTTGGGAAGTTATTGAAGCTGTCAGCCTTGAGCCTTTTTTGTTTTCCGCGTCAAAAAAGCATTTCAGGTTTTCGCTTGTTGCCTCTTTGCCATTTTCTGCCCAGTTGTCACTTACTGTGCTGCTCCTGGAAACCTCTATGCCTTGCCCATTGAAAGTTGGGATTTCAATCCTTCCATTGCCAGCCTGCAAGTAGGCTGCAGTTGAAGTTGTGCCAATCCCGTGGCTGCTTTCCTGTGGCGCCAGCCCCGCAGGAGCCAAGCAGAACTTCACATCCTCTTCTTTTACCTTTTCCTTGCCGATGGTTCCGGCCAAAATTTTTTTCTTGTCAGTGTCAGCGATACTTAAAGTAACAGAATAAACTGCACCGCTGTTTCCAGAAACAACAACCGTTAAATCTGAAGAGCTGTCGCTCGTTGGCTTGCCCATTGCCCCAATCATTTTAAGGGTTGCTTTTCCGGCATCAGTGGATGCAACAAGCACTGAATCCCTCTTTAGGCTGCTAGGCAATTTTGTAAGGTTTGTTGTTTCACAACAGCCTGTTTTTTCAGAGCAATACCATTCATTTCCATTGTTTTGAGCAGTGCATTCGCTGTTTGATTTGCATGCCTTTTCCTGTAATTTTGAAATCCCAAAAGAAGCGCATCCAACAGGGTCAAAAGGTGTGCTCTTTAAAATATCGCCAATTTTTGGAAGTTCAGTCACTAGGTCAGCTGGGTTTCCGCCACTTTCAGTTGGAATCTCTTGTGGCTCTTCTGGCGGCAATAAGTCTAAAACTTTTGATTCCCTTTCAATAGAATTTTCTGCATGCGGTCCGCTTAGCAGAACATATGTATCATTGCGCTGCACTGCGCCTGTTCCAAGCCGTGCACCAAGAAGTGCTGCCGCTGGACCATTTGAGCCATTAATCAGGGTTGTTATGTCATCCTTGTTGTGGCTATTTATTTGCCCTATTATGCTTGTGCCTGTTATCGGGTCCTTTGGAACCCTGCCTGCGCTGTCAGAAAAATTCAAAGTCGTGTTGTCCAAAATTCTCTGTTTTACTTCACCTGGAATTGAATCTGTTTTTCCGCCAGAAGTTTGGGAATCAATCCGTCTGCCTGGGACAACTTTGTCTCCAAAACAACCATTCCTGTTCCCTAAATTCAATTCGTTTATTGGTGTATTAAGATTAAATGTGTCTGAAATAATTCCTTGTAAAGTTGCCTCATCAATTGTAGATGCCGGATTTTCCGCAGGGCAATTGCATTTGCAGAACACATCGCCAAAATACTCGTCTTGGTTTTTGAATTCGCAGGGTTTTTCAAGATTGCAGAAACTGAGTTTCCACCACTTGCTCCTGTCTTTGCACTGTTTTTCAGCCGTATCCTGGCAGCCTATATACATTTGGTCAAATGGGTCAACGTTGCCCTTTATGTTTTCCGCTTTCACGCTGCACGCATAAATGTCGTTTGGGCTTGCGCCATCATCACAGTCCCACGCACTGCAAGTGAAAGAACAGGAGTACTCGTCTGATGTTGCCGTGCTGCCAAGAAAATCTTTTTCAGAACAGGCAAAGTTGAGTATTGCACCGCTTGACAGCGTATCATCAAGCGAATTTTCCGAATAAGAACATGACTGCTTTCCTATTACAGTGTCTGACACGCTAAAATTTGAAACTTCTGGAAGAAATTTTGTGCTAGAAAACATCCTTGAAACAGCCCAGTTCCCATATCCTGAGCTGGTGCATTTCTTTATAACCGCACGCATGTGTTTCTCGCACGCATCCTTATAAACTTGCGGCCAGTCATCGTAGCCTATTGCGCTGCCGGGAGTGAAATTTTTCGAATCTCTTCCATCAACTCCCCCGATGTTAAATGCAAGGGCAGTTCCAGAAAATAATGCCAATGCAATGGCCAATCCAAGAAATGTTTTAAATTTCATTTAGAATGTAACTAATCCAAAGTAGTATAATAATCTTTTTTTTCCCCATTTTACCAAATTTTGCCTGCTATTGCGCCAAAAAACAAAGAACGCAACATTTTTATTAAAAAAAAGCGTACTAATGCTAAAATGAAAATCAAAACTATTTCAATACTTCTGGTTTCTGTGCTGATTTTTCTATCAGGCTGTGTGCCTCCAACTCCACCAGGAGATGGAACAACCGAAACACTCCAAACAACTGAACCGCCTTCCCAACAGCCAGTCGGAAACCAGCAGTCGCCGCCAGCAAACCCCGTAACGCCCCCTGCAACTGAAGCAAAGTATGCAGGCATAAATGAAAACGCGGCATTGTATGAATCGCTTGCAGAAGCAGGCCTTGGAAATGCACTTGTCGATTTCCAGCGCGACAATGTACTGATTGCACTTGAGCTGCCGCAAGGCTATAATGAAGCATCAACTGCCTACTATGCACTAGGCCTTGCAGCAGGCATTGCAGAGCCAGAGCAGAAAATAACTGTTGAAATAATAAAAGAAGGCGGCAACTCGAAATATTCTGTGCTTGCCTCAAAAAGCCAGCAGTTTTCTGCCGGAAGCATTACACAACAGCAATTCGAGAGTTTTGTGCAAAAAACTTAGGGTGGCAATTTTATTGCAATCTGTTAGCCTACGCCCTGTCAAACCCATTTTGAGGATTGAAATAGGGCCGCGGTAGAGCTTAATCAAATGGTTTAATTGGTGTTAACAACCCCTATTTTTCAGGCAGGATGCCATAAAAGTGCCCCATGATTTTTTGATAAAGCCAAATCGTATTTTCGTGTTTTAAATGATTTGCACAAATGATATCTGAATATGCCCCTTTCAATAAAAAACATCTCAATTTCCATCGGCAAAAAAGAACTGCTTCTTGACGAAAGTGCGGGAATCGCAGACGGCTCCAAAGTCGGGCTCATTGGCAGAAACGGCGTGGGAAAAACAACGTTTCTCAAGGCAATTTTGGGCCAGGTAGATTACACCGGCAAGATTGAATTCACTGGAAAGGCAGCCTATTTTTCACAACACGTTGAACTGGACCAGCACAAAACTGTGCGCCAAACCATTGAGGAAAGCGCTACAACACATTATCAAAATCATCATCAAAATCAGTTTGAAAAAGAATCGCAGGCAATCGAAAAAAAACTTTCAGACCCCGCAACCTATCAAAACAATAACTCGCAATTAATCAAACTAACCGACCGCTACGTGGAACTGCAGGCAAAAATGATTCAACCGCAGACATCCCGTTCAACAAAAATCAAATCAATTTTGCGGACCTTTGAGGTCCAGGACACGTGGCTCGACCAGACAATCGGGTCACTTTCCACTGGGCAGCGTGCAATCATTGCCATTGTCCGGATTTTATCCTCTGATGCGGACCTATTGCTGCTTGACGAACCGACAAACCACCTCGATTTTAAGCGCCTCGACATTTTGGAAAACTTTGTGCGCGACTTTAAGGGAACCGTAATAATGGTCACGCACGACAGGTATTTTTTGGACCGCGTGTGCGACACAATAATAAAAATAGAGAAAGGAAAATGGATCAAATACAACGGCAATTATTCTGCATACCTCAAAACCCGTGAAAATGCGTTTGCTGCCCAGACAACCGCATATGAACTTGAAAACAAATACATTGCAATTGAAAAAGACAAAATTGCGCGCATTGGAAAAAGCCCCCTGAAAGTCAAACAAGGGCAGTACCGTGAAAAATTGCTTGAAAAACGTGAAATCATTGAAAAACCCGACATGGACCGGTCAAATTTTCGAACACACTTTGATGCCTCGCCAATCCAGGCAGGCGTGATTTTGGAACTAAGGGACCTGACTGTCGGATACAAAAAGCCGTTAATTTCCAATATCCACCTGAATATTGGTTCGGGGCAGCGGATAATTTTGATCGGAGAAAACGGGATGGGCAAAAGCACCCTTTTCAAAACCATTGAAGGGCGCGTCCCATCAATTTCAGGGGAAGTGATTTTGGATTCGCAGGCAAAACTCGGTTACGCAGACCAAGAACTAAAAGACCTGACAACCGGCGCAACATTATATGATGAAATTCATTTTTTGCTCAAAGACCTCTCCAAGACACGCCAACATCTGTCCATGATGGGTTTTATTGAAAACGACGAAGTGTTCAAGCCGATTTCCCAATTGTCCATGGGAGAAAAGTCCAGGCTCACACTGCTAAAAATCCTCATCGGCAAGCCAAACTTTCTGCTCTTAGACGAACCAACAAACCACCTGGACATCGATGCGCGCGAAATAATTGAAAAAGCATTCCTCAATTACGACGGCGCAATTCTGGCAATTTCACACGACCGCTACTTCATCAAAAAAATCGCGCAACGCATGCTGCTGGCAAGCGACGGGGCAATCAAAGAAATTCCTGTGAAATAAAACGCAAAAGGGATTTTTTTAAACCATTCCCCCCCAAATTTGTTTACGGCAATGATGAGGTCAAGCACTATAGTAATGTATAGGCATTACAGTAGAGTTTAAAAAGAGATAGCTGCACCATAGTATCTATGGTAACGAAAGACGAATACAACCTCAACCACACCCTCAACAGGCTCAATAATTCCGGCATGCTGCCTTACAACAAAAGCAAGGCACTCGAATTCTACAACGAAAAGGTTGCCCAAGGCATCAAAAAGACAAGCTACACCTATGTCTTGCGAATTCTCATTGAATTAGGTGTAGAGTAGTCAGACTTTTGGCCGTTTTGTTAGCCAGACATTTGGCCGCTTTTT
>CAYIER010000015.1:0-16890 GCA_964362395.1 uncultured archaeon | reverse complement strand
TGGACTAAGTGGCTAAGCATAGAAAAATAATTTTTTATTTCTCATCAATTTAATAAAATAAATTATTGTTTGGTAACAGAAATCATTATTTCGCCGAAGAATTCGTCTTGCCAGAAAATTACTTGCTTTTCCCTGTTGTTTTCGTATACGCTCTTATCGCGTCAATGAGTTCCATCGGCAATGCAAGAATAACCGTGTTTGAGGCAGTCGGCCCAAGCCCGTCAATTGTCTGGAGTGTCCGCAATTGCATTGCACCAGGCATTGTTGCCATGATTTGCGCTGCCTTTGCAAGGTTTTGTGCAGCCATCTTGTCTCCCTCTGACTTGATTATGGTTGCCCTTTTTTCCCGCTCTGATGACGCCTGCCTGCTCATCAGCCTCTTCAAATCCTCTGGCATGTCAATGTCCTGCATTTTGATGTTGGTGACCTTTATCCCCCAAGCCTCTGATTCCACGTCAACCATTTTTTCAATCTGCTCGCCCACCTGCTTGCGCTCGGCAAGAATCTCGTCAAGGCTCATCTGCCCGATGACATCACGCAAAGCCGTCTGCGCATACTGTGAAACAGCGTAAGTGTAATCCTGCACGTTGATTATGGCCTTTGATGCATCCATTACCTTAAAATACAGGACCCCATTAATCGAAACAGGCACGTTGTCCTTTGTGATTGCCTGCTGGCGGGGAATGTCAATCGTGAGAATGCGCATGTCAATTATTTTTGTTGCTTCAATTACAGGAAAAACGAAATTAATTCCCGGCTGAAGCGTGCGGTCAAGCCTTCCAAGCGAAAAAACAACCCCTGTCTGGTACTGCTGGATAATGCGCATTGAAAGCAAAAACAAGAAGAAAAAGTAACCCAGAACAAAAAACACCCCGACAAACGGGATAAAAGCCAAAGCAACCGCAATGGCAAACAAAACAAGCCCAGCAAAAATCTTTACCCCCAAATCCATGACAAATTGTTGAGGCATTATTCTTAAAAACGTGATTTTTGCGGGTTTTTTTGCCAAAAAATTCATTTGACCAAAAAATCAATGACAACCTGCACTGTTTGCGGTGAAAAATCGCGAACCTTTTTTTTCCCCAAAATAGTGGCCGCCCTGCCGCACTCACGGGCAGCGGATTTGATTTTCCCAATTGTCTTGGAAAACATGTCTTTTTTGTCCACAAAATCGTAAAAGTGAACGATTCCGCCCAAAGGCTTTATGCACCCAATTGCTTCCCGCAAAAAGTGCTCTCCGCCCTTTGGAAGCGGCATTACCACGCGGTCACAAAGCCCCGCAAGTTTTTGCGGCACGATTTTGCGGACATCCCCTTCAAGCACCTCAATTTTGCCTTCAACCTTGTTTTGCCTTAAGTTTTCCTTCAAATTTTTCACCGCTTCCGGATTCAATTCAACGGCAAACGCCTTTTCCATTGGCGAGTTTTTTGCAAACACAATCGGGAACGGCCCAACCCCCGCAAACAATGCCCCCACAACCTCGCCCTTTTTTATCTGCCCCGCAATGCGAAGGCGTTCGGTTGAAAGCCTTGGGGAAAAAAAAACTTTTCCAAGCGAAATTTCGAACACGCAGCCAGCCTCGCGGTAAGCTGCAGTCAGACTTTTTTTTCCCGCAACCACTTTCACCGGTTCAACGCGGAATTCTCCTGAGTGCGCCGCGGTCTTTTTGCAGACCGTCCTGAAATTCCTGTTTAATTCAAGTATTGCCTGCGCTATGATTTTTTCCTTTTTTTCAAGCCCTTTTGGGATCTCGATTATTGCAATGTCGCCAAGCGAATCAAAAGACGAAACCAAGAGCGAGAACTCTTTTTTTGAAAGCCTGCCGGACAAATATTCCTTAAGCGAGCGATGCGGCTTTCCACGGGCGGCCAGTTTTTTTCGCACAAATTTTGCACCAAATTTTTTTTCAGCATTTTTTTTGGCGACGGCACCCATCTTGTTAACCGGAAAAAAAACAAATCCGCCCTCGCGCGCAACCGAGCGGGTTTTATCCAAAAGTCCCTTTTCGGCCAAAAAACGATGCAAACCGGCGGCATCAATTGCGGGGATTTTTGCGGCAAACATTTTCATAAAAAACACCGATTATTCTGTTTCCATCTCTTTCATTGTTTGTTCAAAGTATTTTGTATAATGGGTTTGTTGTAGTCACGAATGCCAAAAGCTGTGGTTCCGTCGCGTATTGCTTTTGTTTTGAATAATAGCAGGAGTTCTGGTGAGGTATTTTTATTTCGAGGCCGTTTATTTGTTTTGTTTCGTTGAATTTTTCCAAGAGGCTCCATGGAATGCTTATTTTGCTGTTTTCGGTTAAAGGCAGTGCTGCACCCTGAAATTAATAGAAAAAGCAAAAATGCCGATAGAATGAATAAAAAATTTTTATTTAAAAAACCCTTCATCAAAAAAACTTCCTAATGATATTAATATAATAAATATATTGAATTAAAATTTAATAAATGGGTTTTGTAGAGGAATTTGTTTTCCAGAACTATTGCCGGCCGATTCTTGACTATTCAGGCTACAATTTCATTAATACACTCACTTATGGCGCAATACTGCTTGCAGTGGCTTTTTTTGTGTTCCTGCCGGTGCTGCGCAAACTGGGCATCAAATTTGACTACAGGTTTGCTTTGGCTGTCCTTGCCTTTGTGCTTTTTGGCTCGACTTTCCGCATCCTTGAAGACCTCAAAGTGCTCCCACGCTCATGCAGCCCGCTTGAATTTTCCTTTTACACGATTTCTCCCGGCGTTTACATTTTAATCGGCCTGATTACTTTTGCAGTTGTGCTTGCCACGCACTGGCTTTCAAAAAAGAGCGGAATTGCGCACTACAAAATACTTGGCACAAGCGGCCTGATTTTTGCCGCACCGTTTGTTTACTTCAGCATAATCAACTTCAAAAACCCGCTGTTTTTTTTCCTGATAATTGCCCTGACCTTGATTCTTGCAATAATCGCTTTTTTTGCGGCAAGGCACTTTAAAAAAGAGTTCGCGGCAGACAACCTGAACCTCATTGCGGTTGCAGGGCAGGCACTGGACGGCACCGCGACATTTGTCGCAACGCAGCTTCTTTCCTGCGGCGAACAGCACCCGGTGAGCAATGCAATTCTCGGATTTTTCCCGATTGGGTTCATTTTGATAAAAATTGCATTGGCATTCCTCATTGTTTACTACATTGACAAGGAAGTAATGGATGCAAACACGCGCGTTTTCCTCAAAATCGTGATAATGGTGCTTGGCTTTGCGCCTGGGTTGCGCGACACTTTCACTGTCGGGGTGGGGACCTGTAATTAAAGGCGGCAAACAACTATGCTTTACCTGATTGGGGCCGGGCTGAAACCAGAACACCTGACTATTGAAGCCCTTGAGGCAATAAAAAAATGTGACAGGGTTTTTTTGGACACTTACACAAGCATGTTTTCTGACGGAAACCTGCAGGAGCTGGAAAAGTTGGCCGAAAAAAAAGTCTTTTTGCTTGCAAGAAAAAACCTTGAAGAAGAATCAGGCGAACTATTGTCCCTTGCAAAAAGCAACAATGCCGCGCTGCTTGTTATTGGGAACCCGCTGACTGCGACAACCCACATACAATTGGTGCTTGATGCGCACTCAAAAAGAGTCCAAGTGCAGGTAATCCCGGGAATTTCTATCACGAATTTTTTGGCAAAAACCGGCCTTGACGAATACAGGTTTGGCCGCACCTGCACAATTCCAGAACACAGGGAAGGTTTTGAGCCGGAATCATTTTACGATTTTATTCTCGCAAACAAAAAAAACGGCCTGCACTCTTTGTGCCTGCTTGACACAGGCGACGGGAAAAACTTTCTTTCAGCCGCAAAGGCAGTTGAAATCCTTGAAAAAATTGAAAAAAGCCGCCAAGAGAAACCCCTTGCGGAGTCAACTTTTGTGGTCCTTGCTGGCGCTGGCGGAAAAAACGAGCAGATACTGTGGGGCAACCTGACAAAAATCAGGCGCACAAGCATTGCAGTTTACCCGCAAAGCCTGATAGTCTGTGGAAACCTGAATGAAAAAGAACAGGAAGCCCTTGGTGGCCTATATGGCTGACAAAAAAATTATCCAAAAAATCAAAAAATACAGGCAAATAACGAAAGAGGCGCTTTCAAAAATCGGGCTCAAAAAAGGCCTTTCAAAAAAAGACCAAAAAACCGCGCAAGATTTCCTCTCAATGTGCAAAAACTATTTTTCTGACGCCGCGCATTTTGAAAAAAAAGGCGACCACGCCAACGCCCTTGCCGCACTAAGCTATGCCCATGCATGGCTTGATGCAGGGGTGCGCGCAAAACTCTTTGACGCAAAAGGAGACGACAGGCTCTTCACGCTGCCATAAAACCCCAAGCTGGAAAAAATTTTTTGGCATCCAATCAGGTAAATTTTCCAATTACAGCCTTTGCCTGCTTGAGAGCATTTGTGAAATTACAATAGCAATTGCCCCAAATATTATCAGTGACACTGTTAATAACACCAGATTTTCTGTTGAAACATCAGGCAACTCCGTGATTTTGCAGTCAGCCGGGCAGTTGATGCTGTTTTCTTGGGAGCTGCAGGTTCCGTCACCACAGGCTGCGGTGTTTGAACAGGCCCTTGTTTCCTGCGGCTTGTTTTTTGCTGTGCCGCATTGTGCTGCATCAGGGCAAAGCCTTGATTCGACATTATTGGCACAGGAACTCCAGTCAGTGCATTTCCAGTCTTCTATGCACTCTGAAACATTGCAGTCAAGCGATTCTTCGTCGCATCCATTTGGGCATTGCTTGATGTTTTCCCATTGGGCTGGTATAGCGACTTTGCATTCCTGCAAAAAATTTGAATTGCACTTTTTTTCCGCTGGAATGCACGTTTGATTCAGTTCGTTTGGATTGCATTGAAGGGTGTCCCACCTGCAATCCGGCGATTCCTTCCAGACTGCCGCAGTGCATGGCCTTATTCCTATCGGAGTTGGGCAAAAATTATAGCGGGGAATATTGCCGTCTGGCAGAACATTGTTTGCAACATAAAGGATTGTTTGGGTGAAAACTATCTGTAAAGGGTTTGAATGGAGAATTGCTTTTACAAAATATTCCGGGTCACCTGGATTGCCTGAAAAGCCCGGCGGGTCCCCGGTGTCGCTTGCCCAGACAGCATTCCATTCAATTGAACCCGTCCCTTGGCTTAGCGTAATTGATGGCAGTGCAATGCCTGCCACAAGGCTTGAGCCGTTTGCGCTGTCACTTTCCCATAATTGCAAATCAACTATTTCGCCATTTGTGCAGGCGGCTGAAGCCACGGTTATTGCCACAGGGTCACCATTTTGGACGCTGCTTGTGCTCCAAGAAACCCCGAGAAGTGAACATGAAATGCATGCGGAAGAGTCCTGCGTGCACCCGCTGTTGGCAACGCATGTGCCCATGGTGCATGAAATTCCGTCATCACACAACGAATTGTTTGGCACATAAATGCACCCGCGCCTTGCATCACACGTGTCATTCGTGCAGGAAATGCTGTCATTGCACAGTGAATTATCCGGCGTTGAACCGCATTTTTTAGTGGCTTCACTGCATGCCTCAACAGTGCAGGCAACAGAATTCGGCGCACAAACAACCGGTGTTCCGGGCAGGCAAACGCCGTCTTGGCAGGTTTCCATGCCATTGCAAAAATTCTTATCAGGGCATTGTGCCCCATTTAATAAGGGACTGTAAACGCATTGCCCAAAATCACAGGCAACTGCATAGCATTGCAATATTTCACAGTCTGTTGCGGCATTGCATTGTTGTGCATCAAAAAACAAGGCGGAAGAGCCAAATTGGCCCAAGTCAGCTTTTGCCGGGCTTCCAGCAGCGCTGCCAATTAAAAATACCGTTATCATGAAAACATAAAAAAAAAGGTTTTTTTTGGGCATTAAATTTCTAGTATATTATAATTTATCTAATTAAATAATTTTGCATTAAAAAAAATTGCCAATTTTTTTTTCCAAAAACCTTTTTAAACCAAAAACAGCCTTGTATTAGTGGTAGTTTATGGGGCTTTACGATAAAGGCATGGATTTTGACCCAAAAAAATACTTTTTGGGCGCACAGCGTTTCCTGCCGGCAATTATCGGGGCAATTGCAGCCATGCTTGTTGTCTGGTTCCTTTGGGGCCTGTTTGCCCCGGAACCGATAACTTTTTCTTTCAGCAAAAACCCAATAAAAAACATGGAGCAAACTGTCCTTGAAGTCACTGTTGCAAACACAACGGGCGCAACCGCCCAAAGCGTAGTGATTGAAGTGTTCCCCGAAGACAAGCCCTCGATTTCTGTCGGCTCGCAGACACAGACAATTCCGGTGCTTGACCAGTACAGGAAACTCGAATTTGTGATTAACCCGGTCGGGCAAACTTTGGCAGGAAATTATGTTTTAAACATAAAGACAGAAATCAACGGAAAAAAATTCTTCAAGCAGGCAGTGCTGACAATTGAAAAGTAAAATTTTCAGTTCACGACTTCAAAAGATTCATTCAGTTCCGGTTTTGCAATTTCTTTTGCCTCGACTTTTTCGACCCTTGCAAGCATGGGCCCTTGCTTGATTTTTTTCAGCAGTTTCGAAAGCACGTTTTTGTTTCCAAAGCATACCGCTTCGACGCTGCCATCTGGGCGGTTGCGCACAAACCCCTTCACGCCGAGCGCTTGCGCATTTTGCTTCACAAATGCGCGGAAAAAAACCCCCTGCACCCGCCCCTTGACAAGCACTTGAAGTGTTTTATCAGCCATTTTTATTGCACCAGTTTCAGCGCCTTTTTGAACATTTCCTTGTTGTCCCGATGCGTCAGCATCCCAATCACTTGCCCCTGCTCCACCCATTCGTATCCATCGTGCTCAACAATGTCTTTTGCAAGAACCACCGGCTCATTCTTGTCAGCGCGCAGCAAAAAAACAGTGTAAACGTATTTTGTGTCCTTTGCGTGCCATTCAATTGACCCGGCAACCTTTCGGACCAGTTCAATGTTCAATAACCCGGACTCTTCCCCAATTTCCCTAAGCACCGCTTCCTGTGGCTCCTCGCCATCCTCAATGCCGCCTTTCACGAATTCCCAGCCACTCCAGTTAAGCTTGCGGTGAAGCAGCAAAAAATAGTTTTTCCCCCCAACTTGGTCAAAAATGATGCCGGTGACGCCAAATTTGGTGTTCATGTGAAAAAATATAGAACAGAAAAAAAGTTAATATTGATGCAATAAGCCCAATCCATTAACCGCAAGCGCTTTCTATTTGTTCTGGAATCTGGCCGTTTTCAAATGCCGGAATAAATTTGTTTTCAACAAAGTCAAGGCTGCAGGACAAGAATTTGTTGTAAAAATTGTCGCTTGTAAAAATCGGCCTTTGGCGGCAATAGCTCGTTGCATCATCTTTCCATTCGCATTCTTGGCAGCATTTTTCATCCAAAACCCCAGCCTCTAGGCCACTTGAATTACAAGCCGAGCAAGCATGGCCAAGGCCCATAAAATGCCCGGCTTCGTGTATTGTTTCATCAGCTATTTGGTATTCAGATGAACTGGATCTTGGATAAGGCGCCCCATTTTTCCACCCGCCTATTCCAAACGTGTTAACTAAAACAATTGGCAATCCAGTGGAATTTTTGTATAACCCTGAATATACTAAATATCCAAGGCCTTCAAATTGTGCATCGGTTGCAACAATTATTAAATCAAAATTGTTTGAATCAAAATCCGGATCAGGCAACCCGGAACTTATATCAGACACCAATTGCGTTAAACCAGCATCATAATACCATAACCTTGGGATATCTTCTGGTTCAACCCAAGGGTATTTTTGCTTTATTTTTGAATAATCATGCTCTTGATCTTCTTTTGGAAAAGGAATAGTTTTACCGGTTCGGATGTCAAGTGTGACAATGTTTTTTGTTGCACCAAAAAATGCTTTTTCCAAAAAAGGCCCCAGACTTTCAAGTCCAGGCTGCCCTAAATAATTTCCAAACTGGACCAATGCGGCTTTTATTACCGGAGCCGGTTTTGAATTACAGTTCTTTTTTGCATTTTCAAGGTGTGTTCCAATGAATTCGAATATTTTTGGCTCGTTCCATTTTATTGTGGTCTCGATTTTTTTCCCGACGCTTTTTGTCTGCACACACATCAGCCCCTGGCGAACCAGCTCAAACGCCTGCTCAAAGTCTGATGCCTTGCCTTGCGGCGAATTATATTTTGTGTTTGGCGTCCCGGAAAGCGCAAGGCTCTCCCCGGCATCCGCCGAGCCAAATGGGGTTTTTATTTCAATGCCTTTCCTTGAAAGGGAATTGTTTTTTGAAACACCGATTGGGCTGATTGAATACTGGTTTTCTGAATAAAAAACAGACTTAAAATACACGTCTCCCGCCTGGTGGCTGCTTTTTGGAACGCCGCTTAAATCATTCAAAATCATATAGCTTGGAGGGTCGCCGTTGTTTCGCACATCATACAAAAAATTGCTTGAACCGGAAAAGTCCACACAGGCGCTTCCACCAGGCTGCCAGAGCAAAAGCGAGCCGCCGTCAAAATACTCTTTTCCTGCAGGCGTGAAAACGTTGTAAAGCAACCCAACCAGATTGACATTTGCCAAATCATTTGCCTTTGCGTGCAGCAAAACAGGCGTTGCAATCGTGTACACAAACTTTATGCTCCTTTTTGCGCCAACTGGCTCCACTGCAGCCAAAATTACAGCCCCGCGTGTTTTTGGGTCAAGGTTTAACCCGTTATTGCCTGAAATTTTCTGGATTACTGTGCCAAATTCGCCTGTTCCCTCGTCTGACTGGCTTAAGGAAAAATTTTTGCCCAAATCAAGCGGGCTGCCTATTTGTGTGTAACCCAAGCCATACGAGTCACGCTGCATGCCTTTTTCAGTTTTGCCGATTGGCCCGTTAAAGTTCAGGTAATAAAAAGCGCTGTCTTCAAACCCGCCGCTTTCAAGTTTTTTGAACCCAACAGTGATGTAATAATTCTTTTGGCTCGCAATCCATTTTACCCGCACCCTGTATTTTCCGGGAGACTGCACCTCGGTTTCTTCAAAAACAATCTTTTTCGGGTCGGTAAACATTTCCCCCAGACCGCCGCTTTCACTGTAAAACTGCGGGGTATCCAAAAAATTCCCCCCAGTGAAATATTCATCAAAATCGCTGCGAAAATCCTGTGACAGGTTGATTTTCATCAGGCTTGCATCAAAATCAAAAACATCAGAAAATTCGCCAGGAACTTCCAGCAATTCAATGCGCGCTTTGTATTTGTTGCCTGGAACAACCTGCTGGATTTTTTCAACCCTTGCAAAAAAAGATTCGCCGGCAGCTTTTCCTTCAATGGAAAAATACTGCCCTTCTGAAAGCGCCAAATCATTTATTACCCTGCCGCTTTCTTTTTCAACCACAAAAATTTCCACTTCGCCAATTCCGTTTTCCACGCCAGCCAAAACCGATTTTACAATTATATCATTTCGCGTCTTTCCGCCAAAATCGGTTTTATCGCCTTTTCCAAGCAATTCAAAATTTACCCGGCAGTCAGGCGAACAAGCAAGCGGCGCCTCATTGCATTCCCCGTCCCCGCAGTACCCGATTTTTCCGCCTGTTTTCTCCAAAAAAGAATGCATTTTCTTCAACAAACAGATTGAAAACTGCGTTTCGTCAAGAAACTTTTCACCGCAAAAGTTGCCATCAATTTCCCCCCACTTCCACGAAAACCCCACCTTTGGCACTGCCTCTTCGCCGCTCGCACAGTTGCCTTCATTCACTTCAAAAAGCGCTGCACCGTTTTGCGGGACCTGTTCCACTGGCACAGGGCTGATGTTTGCATTTGCACCGGCATTTTGCGGCTGGTTGCCTGCCGGATTGTTCAAAATCGCGCTGATGATTGCAAGCAAAATCAGCACGGCAATGGCGAAAAAAACAATATTATTGGCCGGCTTTTCAATTGGCATGACAAATAAACAGTGTAACCTTATTAAAAAATTTCTCCAAAGATTCAAAACCGGAACGGTCAAAATCATTTTTTTGCAGCCAAAACAGGCTTTTGCGCTGCCACAAGCGCCTTTATTTTTTCATAATTCGCATCAGCCATCCTCTGGATGTGCCCTATCTGCTTTTCATCAAGGTGCTTGAAACGCTTTTGCATTGAAAGGTAGTCTTTCACCGGCTTTGCAACAGACGGGTCAAAATTGAGCCGAAACTTGCCATTCTCGTACTCAAACAAAAACCAGAGCCTTGACTGCACCTGCATTTTTGCCACCCTCATTGAAAGCGAGCCGTCAAATCCCGCGCCAAGACAGCACGGCGCAGAAACCGCAATGAACCTGGAGCCATGCATTGCGGCTGCTTTCCGCAGCTTCATCTGGAAATCGGCATAATAAGAAATGCTTGCACTCGCGGCGTACGCGACATTGTGCGCCGCGACAATTTCAACAATCGGCTTCCGCTCGGTTTCCTTCCCCCTATGCACTGTGCCAACAGTTGTCGTCGTAGTCGCAGCACCATATGGCGTTGCACCGCTCTTTTGCACACCAGTGTTGGCATACAGTTCGTTGTCATATGCGACATAAAGCACATCATCGCCCCGCTCAAGCATGCCGCTCAACGCGCCAAAGCCTATATCGTACGTACTTCCATCGCCGGCAATCACGACCACTTTTGTGTGGTCGTTTCCCTTTGCCTTCAGCGCAGCCGCAACACCGCTTGCAACCGACGGCGCGTTCTCAAACAACGAATGAATGTAAGGCACGCGCCACGCAGTGCGCGGGTACTGTGAGGAAGTGATTTCCATGCAGCCAGTTGCGTTCACGACAATGATGTCAGGCCCCAAAGTGTCACACACTTGTATAAGCGTCGTTGACGGCGCGCACCCAGGGCAGCCCGCGTGACCCGGCGCAAAAAGATGCATTTCGGATTGTTTGCCCATTTGAGTCAGCACCCCACGTTCATTGATGACGGCCCCTGTGTTGCAATCCACTGATTTAGCGGCTCATTGCTTTTCATTTTTTCAAACAATTCCATTACTTCGCCGTGCTTTATTCCGCGCCCGCCAAGGCCGCCATAAAAGCTTGAAACAACAGAGCCTGTACCAGTTAATGCGGCAGCAACTTCAGCGAAAACCGGGGCAATCCCCCCGATGCTGATGTCCCGCTCAAGCACGCCGACCTTTTTTCCTGCAAGAATTTTTTTCAATTCTTCTTTTGGGAAAGGCCTAAACACACGCAGATGCAGCGCTCCGACCTTTTCCCCTTTTTCGCGGAGTTTTTTCACCGCCTCAAACGCGTTGTCCATTACGCTCCCAAGCCCCACGATTATTCGTTTGGCGTCACTGCAATGGAATTCCTTTACAAGGCCGTATTCCCTGCCAAAAATTTTTCCAAACTTTTGCCCCGCCTCCTTTATTACTTCAACCGATTTCTCCATGTCCGCATAAATGTCCTGCCTGAAATCCTGGTAATGCTCCGGCGTGGCGTAAACCCCAAGGCTCACCGGCTCTTCTGGGTCAAGCTTTACAACCGGCTTAAATGGCGGCAAAAATTTTGCAACCATTTCCTTTTCAGGAATGTCAATCTGTTCAACCGCGTGAGTCAAAAAATGCCCGTCAACGCACACCATTACCGGCAAAAAAGTTTTTTCAGAAATAAAAAAAGCCTGCGGCACAGAATCAACGGCCTCTTGATTGCTTTTGCAGTAAATCTGTATCCAGCCAGAATCACGCTGGCTGATTGAGTCCTGCTCGTCATTCCAGATGTTTAAAGGGGAACTGACCGCCCTGTTTCCAACAACCATCACAATTGGCAAGCGCATTCCGGCAGCGCTGAACAAAACCTCGTGCATCAACAAAAGCCCCTGCCCGCCGGTGGTCGTGAATGACCGCGCGCCGGCAGCGCTTGCACCAACCAAAGCGGAAATTGCGGCAAACTCGGATTCAACAGCAATATATTGGGGAATTTTTCCGTTTGCAAAATGCTTTGACAGCTGTTCGGTCAAGTGCGTTGTTGGCGTGATTGGATAGCACGCGCATACATCAACACTGCAGTTTGCAGCAACATCACCGAGCGCTTTTGCGCCTTCTTTTGTAACAATCACCATTAAGTCCACCTCAATTTATTATGATAAAAAATTAGCCCAAAACCAATTAAGCCTAAAGCTAAAATTTGAAGTACATAACCAAAATTCTCAAAAATATTCAGTACACCAAGAATTATAATGGAAATCAGAATTAACAAATACCATTTTACACTAAATAAATTTTTTAGGTGGTTGCTAAAAAATGTTTTTAAAATATTTTGTCCTGATTTTATTCTTCCACCCTCTTCATCTCAATGCATTTCACCGGGCACTCGATTGCACAAATGCTGCAGCCCTTGCAGTAATTGTAATCGATGTCCGGCACGGATTTTGGGTCGCCCATTATCCCTTCAGGGCACATGTTCTGGCAGATGCCGCACTTGATGCACTTCTCTGCGGTGACAATCGGCATGAAAGACTTCCACTCACCGGTAATCACCTGCGCGGATGTGCCGGGTTTTGAGAGCGGAATCAGCATTTTATTTCACCTCTTTGCCGCCGCAACAGCTGCATGCAAAAATTTTCCTGCCTGCATTTTGTCAAAGCACTCCTGGATTGTTTTTAGGTTTGCCTCAATGATTTCCTGCGAAAAATTTCCCGCAAACTTCACTTCAAGCGCCTTTTTGATTGACTCAAGTTTCACGATGCCGGTTGCCTTGACCAGCGCGCCAAGGATGACTGTGTTAATGATTGGCTTTTTCAGGTTTTTTATGGCAATTTCCGTGCCGTCGATTGTGAAAACATTTTTTGCCCTGATTCCAAACAGCACTTTGGGTTTGTTTGAATTGACAATTATTATGCCATTTGGCTTTAGGCCTGCTGCAACATCAACCGTGTCAAGGATTGACGCGTCCGCGACAACAACGATATCCGGCTCGCTAATTTCCTCATGGATAAGAATCGGGCCACTGCTTATCCTGCAAAAGCTTGTCACCGGCGGGCCGCGCTTTTCACTGCCAAAAATCGGGAACGCCTGTGAATGCTTTCCCTCCAAGTGCGCAGCAGTGGCCAAAAGCTCGGCAGCAGTAACCATTCCCTGCCCTGCCCTCCCGTGAAACCTCAGTTCTATCATAAAAACCAAAAAATTCCAATTTTATATATTTACATAATGCAGCATAAAAGGCTTACGTTAAATGCCAAAGTTTAAAACGACAATTGCTTAAAAAATCGTTTTTATTTGATTTATCAAAAATTGAATTTAATGTCATAATTCTGGAAAAAAAGAACTGCCCCGACCAGAATCACAAACAAAAGAATGATAATGACCCCAATAACAACCAAGTTAATCATTTTTCGCCTCTTTTCCTGCTCTTCCTTGGCCTTTTTCGGATCCTGCCTTTTTTCTTCCTCTAAAGGCACGTCAAACAGCTCTTCAGCCATCTCCTTTTCGCTTTCAACCATGGAACAAAACCCTTCCTTCCATTTGTTTAATCGCTTTACCGATTAAAAAGGCTTTCTCTTTGCGCTTCGCCAAAAAACCAAGCGCCTTTTGTGCAGCACTTTCTTCCACAACCAAAATCAGCCCAATCCCCATGTTGAATACGCGAAACATTTCCAATTCACCAACGTTCCCTTTTTCCGAAATCAGCCGAAAAATTTCCGGGACACCCCAAGCGCCTTTGTCAATCCGCACCCCGATTCCCTTTGGCAGTATGCGCGGAATGTTCTCAACAAAACCGCCGCCAGTGACGTGCACAATTCCCTTCACTTCAACCGACTCCATCAAATCCAAAACATTTTTTGAATAGCTTTTATGCACCAAAAGCAGTTCGTGCAAAAATTTTTCACCCACGCCGCTTTCAAGCAAAACTTTTCGCGCCAAAGAATAGCCGTTAGTGTGCAGCCCGCTTGAGGCAAGCCCAATCAAAGCATCGCCTGCCCTGATTTTTTTGCCGTCAACAAAATTTTTTGCATCAACCGCCCCAACCATGCAGCCGGCAATATCTGTCTCGCCAGATTCATAAACGCCCGGCATCTCGGCAGTTTCGCCGCCAACCAAAGGGCAGTCAAGCTCTTTGCACGCAATGCCCATGCCTTTAACAATCTGCGCCACGTGTTTTGGCTCGATTTTTGATGAAGCAATGTAATCAAGGAAAAAAAGCGGCTTCCCGCCGACAGCAAGAATGTCGTTTGAACAGTGGTTGACGATATCCTGCCCCACAGTGTCCCACTTATTCCGCAACTTTGCGATTTTTACCTTTGTCCCAACCCCATCAATTGTTGAAACAAGTATCGGGCGCCTGTATTTTTTCAAAAAAGAAACATCAATCGCGCCCGAAAACGAGCCAAAGCCGCCGAACACGTTTTTGTTGAAGGTTTTTTTCACAAAAAAGCCGATTTTTTTCACCGACTCGTTTGCGGCATCCCTGTTGACACCCGCAGCCCCATAGCCTGCCATTCAGAATTCCTTCCGCCAGTGCATGGAAACCTGTTCGGCCTTTTTTGCGCTCAGGCCAGTGTAAAGCGCGGGGTTTTTTACCAGTTCAATCTCTTTTTTTGAAAACTGCAACAGGTACAGCTTCAGTTTCTTGTCATCCATTGCCAAATCAAAAACACTTGCACCGCTTTTTTGCGCCTTCATTGCCAGGGTGCGCACCGCCTCGTGTGCGTCCTTGTGCCCGTATTTTGCAAGCAAAATGTAAAGCGGCTCGGCAACAACCGAGGTCGCCGACTGGTCAATGTTGCGTTTCATGCCTTTTTCGTCAACAACAATTTTCCTTGAAACATCCCTCAACTTATCCGCACTATACACAAGTGCCGCAAAAAACTCGCCCAAAAACCTCTGCGACGCCGAATTCGTCAAATCGCGCTGGTGCTCTGAAACCGAATCCATGTAAACCGTGGCCATCCGTGGCACAAAAACCTTCCAAAGGCTTTTCACGTTCTCAAAATTAACCGGGTTCCTCTTGTGGGGCATAGTCGAGCTCCCGACCTGTTTTGCGCCAAATTCCTCGGCAATTTCACCGATTTCAGTGCGCGAAAGGTGCCTCATGTCATCCGAAAAATTGGCCAACACAGTGAAAGCGCCAAGCAGGGCGTTAATCAGGTCCTGCATGGGTTCGGGTGAAACAACCTGTGTCGAATGCCTGCATGGCTTTAAGCCCAAAAACTTCATTACGTCAGCTTCTAGCCGGAGTGGGTCTTTCACAATCAAGGACGAAGCATTGTATGCACCGACCGCGCCGGAAAACTTTCCGCACAAGTTCTGCTCTGCGCGCCCGATTTCCTTTACCCTGTTTCCAAGCCTCTCAATATACGATGCCATCGTGAAGCCAAAAGTTATCGGGACAGCATGCTGGCCGTGCGTGCGCCCAATCTGCAGCGTGCCCTTGTTTTTGAGCGCCAAAGAAATCCATGTTTTTTCAAGCGCAATCAAGGACGGCAGGACAAGCTTTTTTGCCGCATGCCTGAATCGAAGTGCATTTGCGGTGTCGACAATGTCGTAAGACGTGGCGCCAAGGTGCACAAACGGCTTTGCCGAATCAGACACCTTGCTTCGAAGCACATTTGCAAGCGCGCGGACATCATGCCTTGTTACCGCTTCTTCCTTATATACTTCGGCGGCAGTGACTTTTTGCGCTGCACGCAAAACCTCTGCCGCGATTTTTGTGGAACAGACCCTTTGCCTTGCCAAAGCCTTTACAAGCGCGGCCTCAACAAGCGCCTGATAGCGGATGCGGGCATTCTCGCTTAAAAATTCGCTGAATTCTTCCTTAAAATAGCGGTAATCAAGGGGGGATAAAAAATCGAATTTGTCCATAAAAAGTTATGACTATAATCAAATAAAAAGGCTTTTCATGTGAAAAAACCAAGCCAGCAAAAAAAAAATTTTCGCCCACAGCCAAAAGTAAAGCTTTTATACTATAAAATCCAATTAATTCAAGTTTGAGGTGAATTTTCATGGTTGATTTTGCTGCAGCAATCAAGCGCCCGTTTGAAGACAAAAAAACTTTATTCATTTCTTTCATTTTGGCGATTTTTTCTTTCCTTGTCATTCCGGCGCTTTTGCTTTTGGGTTTTGCTGCACACACGGCAAAGAACTCGCTTGATGGAAAAAAAGGGCTGCCAAAGTGGGACACAAAAAACCTTTTCGGCTACCTCGCCAAGGCAATCGTTATCCTGCTTATAAATTTTTCTTACAGCATCGCCGGCTTCATTATCCTTGGCTTTTCTTTTGGATCCGGCCTGCTTCGCATCATAGAAAACTTTGGGAACACGGTTGCAATGAGTGACGCAATAATCCAGGCAGGCCTTGTTTCAATAATCGGGGTATTTTTCCTCTTCCTTGGCGCACTATTTGCACAGATTGCAGTAATGTTTTACCTTAAGAGCGGAAAGATTGCCGACGCATTTGCGCTGCGAAAAGTCGCAAAAAAAGTTTTCACCGCAAAATACGCGGTTTCAATGGTTTTTTCAATCGCCTACTTTATCCTCGCAACCCTGATTGCAAGCTCCAGCTCAATTGTCACTTTCGGCTTTGGGGCGCTGATTCTTTCACCCGGCATAATTTTTTTCCTCTACCAAAACACAATGTTTGAAGTGATTGCGGAAACGTTCAAGGAAATTGCGTAAAATGTGATTTTTGCGGCGCAATCGCTTTTTTTGTTTTTTTAAACCCTCCACTCCAAATACCTATTTAATTGGCTCAATTGCTGGGGTGGCTGAGCGGCTAAAGGCACTCGTCTCGAAAACGAGATCCCGAGAGGGAACGTGAGTTCGAATCCCACCCCCAGCGCTTTTTTTAAAATAAGCCAGCTTAAAGAAAACTTTTTTAACTATTGGTATCTATAACTTTCTATGGTGATTAAAATCGGCAGTTTAACTTCTATTCAATTGCATAAATTAACTAAACAAAA
>CAYIER010000014.1:14399-17821 GCA_964362395.1 uncultured archaeon | reverse complement strand
AACTCGTCCTGCCACATGTTGATTTTTCCTTTGTTCGCCAAAAACAGGCATGGCATGAACGTGTCGACTATTTGGCTTGGATTTTTTCCTTCAACGAGGCTTGAAAAAAGCACCAGGCCATTTGAGTCGGCCTTTTTTTGTATTTCTTCAAGCACGCCGTCAACGAGCTCCTCAATGTTTGAGCCGGCAAAGGGAATGCGGAAATCAGGCAGGGAGCGGTCAAACAAAAACCTCTTGTCTACGCGTTCCTTGCTTTTTTCAAGCATCTGCTCAATGCTTGACACCAGCTCTTCAAGCGAAATTTTTCCCTCACGCTCTTTTCTTGCACCGCCCAAGTCAGGCAACTGGCTGTCAATCTGCGCAATTTCTTCGGGTGACAATTCTTTTTTCTGCGCTTCATCTTCGTCTTCTTCAAGCGAAGAAATTTTCAGCACGCGCGACTTGAATTTCAAAAGAATTGCTGACGCAAGAATCGCATTTGCGGGAATCCGCAAATCATGCCCTTTGAGTGACTGGATTTTTTTAAGGTACTTGTCCGCAAGCGCCGCCAAGTCAATGTTCCATGGGTCCATTTTTTCGCTTTTGACAAGGTCAATCAAAATCGTTTTCCACGCAGGGCGGTCAATCAGGTCAACGAGGTTCACGTTTTTTGGGTCAATTTCTTCACTCAAGCCGGAAAAGCCATTTCTTTCTGTACCTTTCCCGATTTCTTCACTTGAATTTTCTTCTTTGGGCTCTTTGCCTTGGCTTTCTTCTCTGGTTTCGCCTTCGCGTTTGTCTTCTATTTCTTGGTCACGGCTCGATTCTTCCATTTCTTTTTTTCGCATCAATTCATACTAAACCAGCCAATTGTATTTATTTGTTCGCTTACGGAAAGATTTAATAAATAAAAAGCGTTTATATTAGAGTGATATCATGGATCGAGTAGCAACTGGAATTCCTGGCTTGGACAAACTCATTCAGGGCGGAATTCCCATTGGTTCATCAGTCCTTGTTTCCGGCGGCGCAGGAACTGGAAAAACAATTTTTTCAACCCAGTACATTTACGAGGGCGCAAAACAGTTTGATGAACCAGGGCTATTGGTTACACTTGAAGGGAACGTCAAAAACATCAGCTGGAACATGGAAAACTTCAACTGGGACATCAAGTCACTGCAGGACAAGCAGTTGATGAAAATTTACCGGTTAAACCTTGACAACCTGAGGTACACCAAGTCCGTTGAAGAACAGGTTGACTTCATCAACAAAGAGCTTGAAACGATTTCCGAAATGGTCAAAGAAATGGGTGCAACACGCCTCGTCGTTGACTCCACCACAGCGCTTGCGGTGTGGATAAAAGAGCACAACGCAATGAGGGGAATACTTTACAGGTTCACAAACTCCCTCAAAGACTTTGGCTGCACCACACTGATGACAGCTGAAACAAAGAGCGGGAAAAAAACCGAGTTCTCGGCATATGGCGTGGAAGAATTCGTCGCAGACGGCGTCATTGCACTTTATTTCTCTTCTCCAAACAGGAGCGTCTTTGTGAGAAAAATGCGCGGAACAAACCATAGCAAAAAAATACACCCGTTCGAAATAACCTCAAACGCGGTCGAAATCCGCTACAAAGACGAAATAATGTGGGAATCGATAAAGTAGCCGATTGTGTCTGCCCTTTTGGCACAGGCGGCTGATTCGCGTACGTGCCCCTTCTGCGAAGAGGCGATAATATTCAACTTAAAAAAACTGCCTATTATTCTTTTGGTAATTTTTTGTAATTTGAAACTAAATTATATTCTGGGACTTTTTTTCTCTTTACCCAACCGCGCAGGCCGAGAACCCTTTTTCTTGTGCGAGGCGGTCAAATTCCGGCTGTGCCGTGTTTTTTAATTGCGTTTGCAGGACTGTTTCGTTCCAGAAAAACTGGGCTTTGTTGCTTGACTCGCCGACACACACCTGTTCGCTTGACACCAAGTCAAAGAGGTCTTTTAGTGAAAGAATTTGTGTATCCGAGCCAAAGTCGAGCGGCACAAAGCCGCTGCTTGAAGAGAGGTTTGGCGAAATTATCAATACATCCGTTGCACATGCGTTCCTGATTTTGTAGTCTGCGTTTGGCGTGTAAAAAATTGTCTTTAATGCAATGATTCCGTTTGCTGCGTTTGTCCATGCAAAGCCGTGGCTTTTGTCCGCGCTAGCGTTTTCGCGGAACTGGCATGTTGCGCCAAGTGCCGGGCTGTCTGCCTGCTTTAATGGGAGCTTTTGGCCTGCAAAATCATTGCACGAGCCGATGCTTGACCCGGCTCCGGTCCAAAGCGAATAAAAGCCCTGTGTCGGCACCACGTTGTCGCCTTCGCGCAGTTCAAAGAACCCGTTTGCATTTCCGTTCTGGCCGATTATTTCCATTGCAACCGGCGTTGCAATGCTTGGCGAAAACACCATTGAATAGTTTCCGTTGCCTCCGCTCACGCTAAGCAATTGGCCCCTTGTTTCGCCCTTGTTCAGGGAATCAAACCGGCTTTCAATTGTTGTATTGAGTGAGGCAACCGTGTTTCCGCCTGTCAGGTATGTCCTGATTTCTTGTGCATTCTCTGATTCCCCAATCACTTTGAGGTCTGTGCCGGAATAGCCTACCCCGTAGCCATTTCTTTGCAGTGACTGGCTGTCCTGTGCCAGACCAACTGCGCCGTCAAATGGCAGGTAATAGAACGGGTTTGTCTGGAGGATTTCCTGGTCAAGGCCCAGATTGATTTCAATCGTGGCCACCGGCTGGCCGCCTTCAAAGAATTTCCATGCATGTCCTGCCGGAAAGTGCGGTACAATGTTGACTTTGTAGAGCCCAGTTGATGGAATCGGGTCGATGGGGGCGGTTTCTGACCGGAAAGCGAACTTTGCGGGGTCTGAAACATATTTGCTCCAGTCGGTTTTGTATTCTTCTAGCGGCAACAGCTCTTTTTCCATGACATATTTGTTGAATGCGTCGGTAAAATTGGCCGAGTAACTGTCCTTTATGAGGAAGGCCTTGAATGTCAAAAGGCCATCCACTGCGTAATCACCGTCCTGTGTCTTTTGGCGGACAAGTGAGAGCCTCTTGATTATTTCCTTTGACAATTGCGTTGCGTCACAGTAAACGTATCCCTCGTTTCCAAGGTTGCATGTATCTGCCCCGATTGCGCCCCAAGAC
The DNA here is from genome assembly GCA_964362395.1 of uncultured archaeon. GTDB lineage: Archaea > Iainarchaeota > Iainarchaeia > Iainarchaeales > GW2011-AR10 > JACPKT01. The sequence goes on along the minus strand of CAYIER010000014.1, from coordinate 14,658 downwards.
CAGTCAAGCATTACCCTTGGGAGCCCATTTGGCCCTGTTACCCCAAGCTGGTCGTTTGCTCCCCTACAGATTCCGCCAGGTGCGCCTTCGAGGCGGACATGGAATGTTTCGCTCCTTGTTTCAAAAGCAGTTTTTAACAACTGGTTTGCAAAAAATTTTTCATCAGAATTTGGCGGCTCAAAAGATTTCATGAAACCATTTGTCCTGGTTACAATCTGGCGGATGTCTGAAACTTGTGGGTAAAACGGCACGCCAAACA
>CAYIER010000014.1:0-14299 GCA_964362395.1 uncultured archaeon | reverse complement strand
TGCTGGTTTTGTGCAGAGTTTCCAAGCACTCCGTCGTCCGCAACAATCACTGCAGCGCGCTTTGCGCCCTCTCTCCAGAGTGTTTTTGCAATAGCGTCCTGTAGTGCAGGACCCCATGCTTTTTTTGCGTCATGCGGCATTGAGTCAGCGCTTACTTGGCTGTCCCCCCAGTTGGCTGATTCTATTGCGCAGGAAATTGCAGTGTTTGTCCCGCCAATAGCATAAGCCATTGAAACGACATCAAGTCCTTGCGATGTTAATTGTGAATCAATCAAATCCATTTTCTGGCAGAAAGCCGCCTTTTCCGCGCCCATTGTCGACGAAGAGTCCACCACGAAAATTATGTCAAGCATTGGCGGCTGTGTTTCGCTGACCAAATCCGTAATTGTCAGCGTGGCGTATTCTTCGCCTTCGATTTCAAGGTTTTTTATCTCAAAAGTTTTTTCAGCTGAAGGTATTGCAGAATCGTCAAAGTACATTGCCTTGATTTTTTTGTCTTCCTGCATCCATGAAGCAATTTTTCCCTGCGAGTCGTTTGTTACAGCAAGCGACAGGAAGGCGTCAGGCGGGGACTGGTTAAGGTATAATTGCAGGTCCGTGGAGGCAGTTCCTGCTTCAACAACGGTGTCTTTTAGCGGTGAAAACGAAACCTGCTGCGATGTTTTCTGCTGGCTCACTGAATCATTTATCTCCAAAGTGAACTCAGCAAAACCATCATTGAATTTGTTGCACTCAAACAACTGATATGTGTTTTGGCCGGTTTTGAATTTGTCGGTCACATCAATCGGCGCCGGCTCGATGTTCACGCAGTAACCACCCATCGAGCCCGGTAGGAGTGCTGAATTATTATTAATTTCCTGGCTTGCCGGAAGCGCATTGCAGTTTGTGGATTCTGTCTGGAAACCGGTGCAGCTGTCTGTTCCAAGCTGGATATAATTGCTGCACTGTCCTAAAAGAATGGAAATTGCGTTGCACTGGGTGTTGCCCGATGAATCCAAAAGGCTTGAAAACAATTGCACGGCTTCCATCCATCCGCCGCTTCCCCCCATTTGTTGGATTCCGGGGTTTGTTTGGTTCGAAAAATTGTTTGATTGATTTCCCTGCGTGGACGTTGTACTAGTCTGTTCATTGCCTGTAGGCGGCGGGCCCATTTTTGGTATCTGTATTCTGTTTTCATTGAATGCAATCCATCCGCCATCATCAAAAGTAATGCCCTTTATTTGCACGCTTTGCAAGGTTGTCCCTAAAAGCAATGGTTGGGGTTCAGGGGCTGCATAGAAGCCGGATAATTTGCACTGTGCGCAGGTTTGATCCACTTTTTCTGGACCAATCGCCTGAGTAATTGCAGATGACACTGACAAGTACAGGCAAATCGGAAAAATCTGTGGCTTGCTAATCAAGGCGGCGCATGGCAAGGCTGCCTGTGTCAAAACCGCAATCATGTCAATTTTTGGCGGCTGCCCGTTTTCGTTGCTTGTCGGCGCGTCAAGATGTTCAGTGAAAAGCCTCGGCTTGCCGAGTTCCGGCCCAAGCGTGCCTTCAAGGCCGGTTGTCCACTTGAATTGCTGTAGCGGGAAAAGCTGGAGGTTTTCTGTGTCAAGGCTTGCTTTTGGATTCTGCAGTGATAACGCCGGCAGGAACGCGTCAATGGGGTTAACCGCGCACCTGTTTGTGATTTTTCCGCTGTCGGTGGGCTTTACCAAAAAATATGTCTTGTCTATTTCAAAGCAATAGCCGTCTGCAATGCTTTTTGGCAGCACTTTGATTGTTATCCGTGAAACGTCCTGAAATTCTTGTTCTCCGTCAAACCTTGCCTGCACGATTATCCCGTATTCCCCCAAAAATTTGTCAGCCAAGACGCGGACGTCTGTTGAATCTGTTTCGTTGAGTGAAAAGCTTGGAGTTACTGCGTTTGTGATTGCTGTCAGGTCGGACAGTTTTTCAAGCGAAAGCGGGTCTGACGGGGTGGGCTGGTACAAATAAAAGTCTACTTTTTTTGGGCAGTTTTGCGTTGAGATTTTGAATTCGCCGTTTTCCTTGTGCAAAATCGCCAGCTGTTGTGGGCCAACCAAGATGCAGTCAAAGTCCTGCGTTGTGTGCGGTGAAAACTGGACCCCTGAAACAACTTTTAATTCGGTTGCATCTGAATGGTTGTAATTGAATGCTTCCGCTTTAATGAAAACGCTTTGCCCTGCACTCATCGGCGGGAGTTCAAGCGTGTAAATGCCTGCCTCGGAAACCGTTTCCTGCAAGGTGATAATGCTTGAAAAATCGTTTGACAGGCTTGCCTTGACAATGGCAGTGTTTACATTTTTGTCGGTTGCAGCATCAGTGACTTTTACCGTAACAATGTTCACCGAGTTCTCCGCGAGGCTTGCCGGTTGGACGGAAAGCTTTAGGTTGTTTGTTGCAAGCACGCGGAATTTCAATAGTGTGCTGTTGTCTGGCCTGTCAACTGCAAGGCTTGCGCGAACCGAAACGCTGCTTGCCTCTTTTATTGGAGCCAAGTCAACTGGCGGGCCCTGGAAACTGGTGTCCACTTCAAGCAATCCAAGTGTCACCTGCATGGGCATAATTTCCATTGCGCCTGTTGCAAGCTCGTCTGAAAACAAAAGAGCCGGATTGTTGTAGCTTGCACCCAGCGCGTCCCAGTTCCAAATAGTGTAGCCAAGCTTGTATGAAGCCTGTTGGCTTAATTCAACCTTGTCGGACGGATTGATGTTTATCGGCTGCGGATAATGCATTCCGGTGTTGTCCGTTAAAGTGAAAAAGAAGCCAAAGTTCGGGCAATTTGCCGTTCCTCTTATGCAAAAAATCGGGCCGCCAAGCGTGTACCCTTTAAAGAACAGTCCTGTTTGTGGTTTCCTTACTGGGTTTTGGTTTTGGCTTGCTTTTGCGCCAAACCGCAGCTCTATTTTTCCGCCTGTCTCGATTTTTGGTGAAACAAAGACTTCGACAAGGTACTCGTAAATGCCTTTTGGCAGCGAACCAAAATTCAGGTGCGCCATTTTTGAATTTGAATCTGCGGGGCTGCAGTCGGCAAAATCGTTTAAGCGGTCAAAGCACTTTGAAAGCGTGCCGGAAACCAGAAGGTTGCCTTTCACAATGCCTGTGATAAAAAAATTGTCATCCTTTGAGTCAAGGTTTGCTTCAATGCCGGTTCTTGCAACAGTTTCGATTCCGGAAAATCCGCCCTGTGGGACAACGAGGTTGAATTTGAGGAAATATTTTTTTGCTCGGTCAAAAGAATTCGCCTTTTTGTCCGACGAAGAATCAATCACATCCAATAGCCGAACTGTGAACTCTGCAGTTGAATTATCTGCCGCCATCACAATCTGCACGTCAAGAGTGTTGTCCGGAATCAGCGAAAATATTTTTGTATTGTATGGCAGGTAACCGCTTGCGGCTGCTGTAATGGAAAACTTTGCGTTCCAGGGAAACTCCAGTTTTTCAGACTGCCCGCTTGCTCCAGTGGCAGCTTCCTTCAAAAGCGAATTTGTTGATGAGTCAAAAAATTTGAGGCCAACACTGTTCAAAACCTCTCCCTTTTCGTTCACGGTTTTTACCCGCAAAAATGATTTTTTCAGCACAAAATTGATTGGCAGGACAATTTCGCCCCCGCTTGAAAGGGTTTTTGTGCCAGATTCCCCTTTCTGTGACGCATTTTCTGCCCTTGCATGGTATGAATCCGGCGGCATGTTTGAAAAAACCGCGTTGCCGTTTGAATCGGTTTTTCCCGTTAAAATCGGAAAATTGTGCCCCAAATTATACAATGCAACATCAGCAAGTGCAATGCCTGCGTTCTTTGCCGGCTCAACCGACAAAACCATCACACGGACAGTCCCGGAATTGCCTGAATCTGCTTTTGAGAGCAGCACTTCTGTTGCCTGCGTTTCATCGTCTTCCACAAGCGCCGGGCTGTCAATTATCTTTGTGACAAAATCCTTGTGCGCCACGACCACGGCATAATTTTTGTCTTCGCTTAGGTTTCGAAAACTAACCGTTCCATCCTGTTGGCTGGTGGCGCTGTCCTCAAAAAGGTTGCCGTCAAACAGGTCTGCTTTCACTCCAAAAATAGTTTCCTTGGAATCTGTGTCGCTGAATTTGAGGAAAATCCTTGTCCTTGCACCCACGTTTTTTGCCAAAAGAATCTGCACGTTTTTTGTTTCACCAGCAACAACTTCAAAGTTGCCGCTTTGGTTTGAAACGTACTTTTCAAGCACCTGGTCCTTGGCGGTGACATAGTATGTTCCCGGCGCGGCATGAAAAGAGTAAGAGCCGCTTGCGTCGGTGCGCCCCTCGTTTGTTTTCACAAATATTGAGGCCTTAAACAGCGTCACGCTGATGTTTGAAAGAAGCGCGTTTGTTGCCAAGTCACGCACCGAAACCGCTATTTCTCCGGTTGGAATATTTTCCGGCAAAAGCTGAATTGTTGTCCTGTAGCTTTCAAGAACCTTTGAAACGCTGTTGTAACCCGCACTGTCAATCTGCGCGGTAAGCGCACCGCAGTCCTTCAAAAAAGGAACCTCAAACTCGCCGCCTGAATTTTTTGTCACGGGTGAAGGCGGTGCGGACTGCCCGCTGCAGGAAAAGCTCGCAGTGACCGGCTGCTTTAACACAAGGTTTTTTTCATCAACGACGATGACCAGTTTTTTGTCAAACTCCACACCCTGTTTTTCAAGGACAATGCGGTTCTCGCCAGCCTGCACGGCCATCTCGGAAAAAAAAGGAATGTACCCGTTTAGGTCTGCCGCGACTTTCACTGTTTTTGAATTCAACTGCGCACGAAATTCGCCAAACAGGTCGCTTGTGAAATTTTTGTCCTGTGAACCATCGGTTATTGTGACAAAGACGCCAGCCAGTACAACGCTGTCAGTGTCAACGACCTTGAATGCCGCCAATGGCGGGTAAGGGCCAAAGGAAAAAAACAACCCAATAATCCCTGCTAGAAGCAAAAACAAAACAATCAAAAACAATTGCAAACTCGGGAAAAAGTTGTCGATTTTTTCGATTTTATCCATCAAGCCAAGCGAAGGGAATTTTTCACCTGCCTTTTCCCAAAAATCATACCACTTGTCTTCAAGGGAAAAATAAAAATCAGCAAGCGGCCGCAAAAACTCCAAATCCAACAAAAACACCAGCAATTTTGGCTAATATGTCAATTTAATTATTTAATAAGGCATTTTTGGTTAATAAACGTTTTCACGCAAAAATAAGGCAAAAATCACTGCCCATAGCACAGGTTTGCAATGCTTTCAAGCGGCCCGCCGGACTTCTTTCTTTCGGCAACAAGCCGGTTCCTCAGTGAATCCTCGTTGAACCAGATTTCCATGGCTTCATCCGAATTGTAAACGCAAAGCACCGGTTCCTTGCCGTCTGGGGCGGTTTTGACGCCGTTAATCATGTCCGCCACTGAATTAATGGGCGCCTGCGGATAGCTTGACAGGCCGCTTTGAGCTGTCAAATCAATCGATGCCTTGGTTGGCGATGTAAAGTCATTCATTGTATAAAACGCCGCCTGCCCGTTTGTGCACGCGGTTGAAATCTGGTAATTTGAATTGATTGGCGAAAAAATTGTTGTCTCCAAAAACACTTTTTGCCCGTTTGAAGAATAACTGCTTGCCGGTGAAACAAAGCCAAATGCGCTGGCAGTGCTTATTCCGGGCACAACCAGACAACTGGAATTTGCCAGCGGGTCTTTTGGCTTTGCGGCTTCATTTTTCATCAGCCCCGCCCCCCTAAAATCCTTGCACGAACTTGTGCCGGTGTTGCTTGCAATCCCGCTCCAGTTAAAGCCAAGCGCGCTGCCATAAGCCTCGTCAGCAAAAGCAGTGGGTGAAACCTTCAGCGCATAAAAACCCTCAACAGCCGAACTGCTTTTGGGAACGTCTCTTGTCAGCTCCACCAGAACCGGCGTCGCTTTGCCCGGAGTATAAAACAAATTGAATTCCTTTTCAGCGCCTGAACCAGTTAAACAGCCCGCATTTTTGCATTCAAGCCGGAACACGACACCCCTTGTTGACAACTCCACTTTCGGGTCCGCATTCAAATACTGGAACAATTGTTTTTCATTTCCGGGCATTGCGTCATTGTAAACATTTACTTTGAACAAAGCACTGCTCGAATTGCCTGGCGGCAAAGTTTCAAACGGCTCACCGTTGATTCCGGTGAAAAGGCTAATGGCGCCCCCGGAATTCTGCGATATGTAATCAACGCCATAATTCTTTCGGTCAAACGATTCGCCGGAAGATTCCAACCCAAGCGAGCCGTCAAACGGCAAAAAGTAAAGCAAATTGTTGGAGGCAATCGGTTTCTTTAAAGTAAGTTTTACCGTGATGTCTGCCGCCGGGTCAAGGTTTGCGCCCTTCAAAAAAGTCCCGATGCTTCCCGCATCAAACTTTATGCCAATGGCTACGTCATAAATTCCGCTGAACGGGAGCACATTGTTTGGATTATTGCATGCAAACCACGGGGTGACAGAACCAAGGGCATTCGTGCCGCAACTGGTTTGGTACTTGAATTTCCCGCTTGTGGCATATTTGCCATAATCAAAGTCGTTTTGGAAAATTCCCTGCGGAGAATTCCCAAAAGCACCAGTGCTGTTCTTGAGTTCTTTGAAGTCTTCCAAAAAGTCCGCCCCATAGCCGTCAACAATCAGTGCCGCGGAAAAATTCTGCAGGCTGCCAAGGCGTGACGCGCTCTGCTCTGCAAACGGCTTTTTGTACTCGTTTCGAATCTCAAGAATCCGCTCCAGCACTTCCTGCTGGAACTGCACCGCATCACAGTAAACAAACAAATCATTGTTTCCTGCAGGTTCAAATTTCTGCGGGTTGCAAAAATCAAGCCTCTTGTCTGCCTGGCCAGACTGGCTCTTCCACCGCCAGTCAAAATCGCGCCTCAAAGAATCAAACGCTGCCTCGCCGGCAACACCCTCAAGCCCATTGTGCCCCAGACAGGCATTGCCCTCTTCTCCCTCAAAAATCACGTGAAACGGCTGGGTGTCGGTTTGGGCAGTGCCTTGCAGCGCAGTTGGCAATAAATCAGCAATCGAAGTGAAATACGGGTTGACTGCCCCGCCCGTCCCGTCCGCAACTGCCTTCATTGATTCATCAATGTCGCTTTTTTCATCAAGCCCGCCCGGCCAGTATATCATGCTATAATATTCATCACGTGTTTTGTAAAATAAAATTTTTACGTTGCCTGCTTCTTGAGCGGCCTGAATGACCTTTTGAACTACAGCAAACTCACTGTCATTGGAAAATGAATTTGAATAAGGAAAAATAGCTTGGATATACAGGTTATATCGTGGGTCAGAATAATCAACTCTAAAATGAGTCCAATCATCAACCTGTGCGCCTGTGGGGTCGTTTGAGGCATAAACTTGAATTATTTTTTCAGCTTGCGGGTTCCATGTTATTTTATTTTTTAATAAATCCAGCAATGCTGGCCCCCATGCTTCTGCTTTTGCATCCGCACAAGCCGGCGTGTCAATTCCTGATGACATTTGGCTCCCCGGCATAATTTTATTGCACCCAACGTTAAAATTAGAAACATCCAGATAATCGTCGCCGTTTTGGTTGTCACCGTATGGCTTAAATCCAACCAATGCCGCATCCCAACTGGTTACATTGCCGCCAGTTATGCAAGTAACGTCTGGGCGAGCATAACCAATTGTCCAAATTTGCAAATCCACTATCCGATTTGGGACTTGTTGCTGCAATTTTGAAAGCATATAGTTGCAGAAAAAACTATTCCATGTTGCAGTGCTTCCTGTGGATTCCAATAGCACTATAAATTGCACCGGGCTGTTTTGCGGGATGCTGCTTGCCTGGTTTATATAACCAGAGGCAGACAATAACCCGCCCTTTGTTTTGTCAATGGAATAGTTCTGCACCTCAAACGGAATGCTTGAGGCAGTCAAACCAGTTGAAATTTCTGCGCACGCTTCGTTTGGACAGGTGCTTAAGTTAACTCCAGGCACGCCAATTGTTCCGCCGCATAATGCGCTGTAAAAATTATCCGTGGCATAGCCTGAAATGTCAGCAGAACATTGGGTGTCCCCCAAAATGACCCCCGGGTTAGCCAGGCTGTCCGTTACCCGCATTAACACGCATTGGGAATTAATGCTTTGGCACGCCTCATTACCGGAATTAAAAACAAATTGCCCATCCGGATTCATAACAACAAATGATGATTCAACAGGCATTCCGGCTGCAGGGCACAGGTTTGCAGCTTTTCCTTCAATCGGTGAACTGTTCAGGCTGAAAGTGGCACCAGGGTTTGTGACGGAATCAAAAGCGCAGTCAAGACCGTTTGTGCACAAATTAAAGCAGTAACCCTGTTCAACTGTTCCCGGCGCTGCGTAAACGCTTATTTTCCCGTTTGTTGCCAAGCTGTACGGCTTGGTTTGTGCATCGCTTTCAAACCTTGCCAAAACATTCACCCTGTATTCTCCCGGGCAAATCGTGTTCTCAGACGGGCAGGTTGCGCCGTTTGAAGAGCAGTCCACTGTTGCATTGATTTGCTTTAGGCATTGCCCAACAGAAATGTCCACAATGAATCTGCGGGTATCGCCGTCCGCGTTAAGCGTTCCGGCCCACTCGTTTTCGGTGCCTGTTTTGCCAATGATTTCTTCTCCCCTGCTGCCAAGCAGTTTTATTGACCCGCCATCAGTTGCATCAATTTTTGAAAATTTGAGTTTTACCTTGTCTTCACAGCCAGTTGTGGTAACCGTAAATTCCTGCCTTTTTATTCCCAAAGTGTTTTGCGAAATCACGTTTTCAAGGTTAAAAGCCATTGCAGAAGGGCTCACCTCAACGCAGCCAATGTTTGCGGGGGAAAAAGTGCCTGTTGTTGCAGAAATTACATTCACGCAAGCAACTTGTGCATTTGAATTCTCAAAAGTTGCCTGAAAGCAAACGTGTGCGCCAGCTGCGCGGGTTGTTATTCCGCTAAAAGTGGCTTTTCCGTCTGCACCAGTGGATATTGGCGAAGAAACGCCGGCAACAAAATCCGGCGAACCGGAATCAATTTGCTGCATTACGACTGAAACATTTTGCAGCGAGGTGCCATCGCTGTCTTTTAAAGCAGTCACTGCCACGGACTTGCCTGACTGGTTTTCGGCGAGGTCTTGTGGGTCAACGCCGATTTTAAAAAACACTGTCGGTGTAAGCGGAATTTCTTCATTGATGTTAAACCATCTTTTTTTATCAGCTTCAGGCTCTGCCCTGCCGACAAGGCTCAATTCAAGGAAAGTCCCGCCGGTGCTGCTTCCATCATTGGCAAGCGCCTTTATCAGAGGGGTTATGTTAAGTGTTTCTTCGTGAATAGAATTTGCGGCGTCAGTTTTGTCGGCTAATGGGAATGCAGCAGAAGTTACTGTTGCGCCCGAATTGTTGAGCTTAATGTACGGGTTCCCGCCCTGTGTAGGGCCGCTGACTTTCAGCGACAAATTGCTTATCGCCTGGCTGGTCAGGTTTGCAACCCTTGCCTTGAGCACGTAATTGGCGTTTTTTTCAACCTCAAACGGCACGCAGGGAACATTTGGTTCGCAAATTCCTGGCCCCAAAACAACAGCGCCAAGCGACCCGTCAGCGCCCACAATCTGCAAATCAGTTGTTATTGCAAACTTATCGCATGTTGCGCCGCTGCATGGAAGCGCTCCGCCTATCCTTAAAGTCGCGTCGTGCAACCCAGTTGTCGGGTCAGTTATTATTGCGCCATCGCTTTTGTTTTGTGCTTTTGCGCCAAAGAACACTTTCACGTCCTGCGTTGCTGTCTGGATGTCACCGGTGTTTACGCTTGCAGAAAACTCATATGTACCTGATTTCAATGCAGGCGCGTTTAAAACAACTTTTTTTGCGCCCCCGCTAGTGGGTGAAACGTTAACTGATGTGCTGCAGTCCCCATAAACGTCTGACGCGTTGGGGTCGCAATCATCATAGTATGCCCCGACCCAAGAATTGTCTGGAACGTTTGTCCCAAAAATGTCCAGCGGGTCATCGGAGACCTTTGCGTGCTCGCCGGTTTTGACAACAACTTTTGCGTTGGCAACATCCTGTGGAATTGTCACAGTGAATTTCAACCGATACTTTGACGGCTCTTGCAGTGTGCCAGTGGCCGGCTGCCCGTTAGAATAATTGAATACTCCGTTGTCTTTGTCAAAGGTTATTGAAAAAATACAGTTTCCTGGCTCAAGCAAAATTGTAATTTGGTTGGCCGCATTTTCCTGAATTGTCACCGGCGCTGAAGTAAATGGCGTGCAATAACCATCCAGCTTCTGCACTTGTGCAACAACCGCTTGGCCCACTTGCAGGGAAATTTCCGGCGTTTCGCCTGTTTCACTGGTTGTTTGTGTTTGAAGCATTGTGCCATTTGACGGGTTTATTATTTGAACAACCGCATTTGGAATCGGGCTTTGTGGGGCCTGCTTGTTTTTCACAATCACTTTTAACCCGCCCCTTGCAGTCACGAGCTTGATTTCAAGCGTCAGCGTGGTTCCGGCGTCCAAGCGCTTTGTCTGCGATTCGCCCTTTGCGCCATCAATGTCTGCTGTCGCGTTGTAATCGCCGGGCGGCATGTTTGAAAATAACAGTTCTCCCCCATCATTTGTTACTCCATCAAACGGGGCCGCCAATGCCTTGCTTTTGAGCACCACATGCGCTTCTTGCACCGGCATGTTTGCCGAGTCAGTCACGACCACCTGAATTGACCCAGAATTTGCGGCAGTCGCCTTTTCCAGTTCAATCACAGTCGGATCCGTTTCGTCAACAGAAACTGCCGGAATGCTTGCCCTGCTAGTGGTAAGGTAATCCGGGTGGGAAATCCTCAACCCGTAAGAGTCGTCTTTAAGGTTCTTTATTTCAAACAATCCCTCTTCATCAGAAGAAAATTCCGTCGCGTTGATGTGAGAGCCCACAATCAGCTGGATTACAGCATCGCTGACGGGCTGCCGTGACTGTTTGTCCACAAGCTTTCCAAATATTTTTTTTGCCTCGCCAGTGAATTTTTTCAATTCAAGGTCAAATTTGGTTGTCTGGCCGACTTCGACAATTATTGCCCCTGACTGCACAACGTCCTTGTAGCCAGCGAGCTGTGTTGCTGAAAGATAATACGTGCCGGGCGCAATTTCGTCAAAGAGCACTATTCCGCCCGCGACAGTTTTTTTGCTTTTCACAATCGAATCGTCTGATTTCCTGTATAGCGTCAAAGGGATGTCAAGCAATGGCTCCAAACTATCGGCATCAACAACCTGCACTTCAATTGCCCCCTTTGGCTGCTCCCGCTTAATCAAGTAACAGTTGGTGGTTGTGCCGGATGCCTGGCTCTCGCAGTCCTCGTACCCGTCAGCTGAAAACCTGTAAGAAAGCGTCCCGCAGTTCTCGGGGACAGGTATGTCAGAAATGATTCCATTGCCCACCGCCATTTGCTTTGGCGGTACTGCGCTTGGGTTGCTGCAGGAAAAAGTTATTGTCCCGCTTCCGCCAAATGCCCTGCTGTGCTCGTCATAAATCTGGATTGTTTTTTTCGTAAACGCAGGCGGTTTTTTTGCAAGCACGATTTCGTTGAAGCCATCTTTTGACAGCTCCATTTCTTTTTCAAAATCAAGGTAGCCTTCTATTTGCGCCACGATTTTTACGCTTGGCGAAGAAAGGTTTAATTTGAATTCGCCGAACTCGTCGCTTTGCGCGTTAAAATCCTTTCCGCCGGACGTTACAACAACGCCTGCAAATTCAATCGGCGCGGTGTCTTCTCCCACAACGCGGAACGAATAATCTGCACCAAACAACCCGCCCCCAAAAAACACTGAAAACAAAAGCCAGATTCCCACAACAGCCAGCAAAAACATGATTCCCAAAAAAATCGGAAAGCTTGGGGCAAATTTTTCAATCGGGTCAATTATTTTGTATACGGGAAATTTTTCGTCAAGGCGGTCAAGGGTTTCATACCACTTGCCTTCAAGGTCTGAGTAAACCCCTTTGAGCGAATCAAGAATGGAGGGTTTTTGTCCAGCTTCAACCGATTCAAGGGACTCAAAACCGCTTGGCTCAAAATTTTCAGGAGAATTGCCCCCTGCAACCGCCTCTTTTTCCTGAATAACTGCAACCCTTTCTTTGATTTCGTCAATCAAGCCCTTTTCATCGCTGCTTTTATTTTTTGAAGCCATCAGAAACCCTTTAAAACTTGGCAATCAACCCTTATCTAGACAATTAAGGCAATTTTAGTTCAATAGTAAATATATATTTAGAATTAATAAGGATTTGCTGCCAGTTTTGCGGCTTGATTTTTGCCGGCCAAAGGAAGAGAAAGAAAGGCTAGGTGCCTTCCTGCCAGCTTTCAAGGTACTTTTTCTGCTCAGGCGTCAAAGAATCAATTTTTACCCCAAGCGCCTTTAATTGCAGCCGCGCAATCTGGTCATCAACCTCTTTTGGGAGGACATGCACTCCCGGTTCCAAATCATTTTTCACCCCAAATTCCACAGCCAAAGCCTGCCCACAAAAACTCAGGCTCATAACCTCGCTTGGATGCCCTTCTGCTGCCGCAAGGTTCACTAGGCGGCCTTCTGAGCACAAAAAAACCTTTTTTCCGCCTTCAAGCACAAACTCTTCAAGCGACCCGCGGATCTGCCTGGAACTCTTGGCCATTTTTTTGAGCCCCGCAACGTCTATTTCAACGTCAAAGTGGCCGGAATTCGCAAGAATCACGCCGTGCTTCATCAGCGCAAAATGTTCTTGGCGCACAACGTGCTTGTTTCCGGTAACGGTAATTATTATGTCAGCATTTTTGACCGCATCCTTAAACAGCATTACTGTAAAGCCATCCATTTTTGCCTGCAGGGCAGCCAGTGCGTCAACTTCTGTGACAAAAACATTTGCGCCAAGGCCGCGCGATTTCTGCGCAACACCTTTGCCGCACGAGCCATAACCGCACACAAGGACAATTTTGCCTGCAAACAAAACATTTGTCGCGCGCAAAATGCCGTCAAGGGTGCTTTGCCCTGTCCCATAAAAATTGTCAAACAAGTGCTTTGTCCTGTTGTCATTCACCGCAATTACCGGGTACTTTAATGCATTGCCTTTCTGCATCGCATGCAGCCTGATGACACCAGTTGTTGTTTCTTCGGTGCCAACTGTCAACCCATCAATCAAATCCTTCCTGTGCTGGTGGATTTCGCTAATCAGGTCACAGCCATCATCGATTGTCACGTTGGGATTTGAGTCCAAAACCTTGTTGAGGTACTCATAATACTCTTCTTTTGTCTCGCCCTTTTTTGCAAAAACATTCACGCCCTCCGCGGCAAGCGCAGCCGCTACATCATCCTGCGTGCTCAACGGATTGCAACCCGTGATTGAAACCCTTGCGCCACCCGCAATAAGCGTCCTCACAAGAACAGCAGTTTCTTTTGTGACATGAAGCGCCATTCCAATTGCCAGGCCCTTTAACGGCCTTTCTTTCTCAAACCGATTGCGCACTTCAAGCAGTGCACCCATCTGCTGTTCCGCAAACTCTATGTTCATTTTTCCCTGTTTCGCGAGGGACTTGTCCTTGACTTCAAACGGAATAAAAACCACCAAACATAAAATTGTCCTGCATGTGTTAAAAAGAATGCAGGTGCATTCATGGAGCAATCAAACAAAATTACGCAGTCAACTCTCTTTTTTTGTATCCCCACTCCCTCATTTTAATAAATGTCGGCAAAAGCATGTGCAAAAGTGCGATGCGGTCATCTCCAGAAATTGCAAGTTTCTTTAATTCATTAACGTCTATTCCAGTTTCCTTGAGCGCCCTATTAACGGTTTCAAAAAATTCTTTTGGGCTCTGCCTCAAAAAAACCCTGCTATGTGATTTATCAGGATAAACTCTTTGAGAGCCTTTTCCTGTTTCAATGACAATTTTCCTATGAGGTGTATTAAATTGCTCTTTATACTGCGGAACGACTTGGAATGATCTTCGATAACCCCCAGTGTCAAATATTTGTAAATGAAAATTGTTAAGGTAAAACATTATTGGGTCAGAATGAACCATTTTTGCTTCAGGGGACTCTTTTTCAATTTCGCCGCGGACTATTTGCTCCATACTTTTTCCCGTAATTTTCCTTGCAATTTTTTGCACTGTTGGAAAAAATTGTGCGTGTTTATAACCTCTAAAAGGAACTTTTCTTAAAATCCCGCCCACTATTTTCACCGCTTAAAATTCCACTCTTTTGCCGAAAACCTTTCCTGCATTATTTTGTCTGCAAGCCCTGTTTCTTCCTCTGTCAGTTTTCCTTTCACGAGCCTTGCGCCGAATTCTTTTTCAA
>CAYIER010000013.1:0-18240 GCA_964362395.1 uncultured archaeon | reverse complement strand
ATTTATTGAAAAGCTTTTTTCCAAAAGAAAAGGAATTTTCTCATCGCGCGCATCAAACCAGCTTTGGATGCTTTCAATGCTTGAATTGTGGCAAAGGATGTTTATTGACCAAGAAAAAATGCCGCAAAATTTTGTTCAATTAAAAAAATTTATGTGAACTGCATGAAAAAGCCGAAAATATTGTTTGTCAACCATTCGTGCACTTGGGAGGCCTATCGAAGGCTCCCTGAGGAGCTTGCAAAACTCGGAGTTGACCTGACTTTGCTTGTCCCAAGCAACTGGTTTGAGCGCTCAAACAAGCCAGCCAACGGATACCGGTTGATGGAATGGCACACGATTTTTGCACCACATATTTACAGATTCTTTTTTTTCCCACCGGTTTTGCTTGAAATACTCCGGATAAATCCGGACATAATTTTTTTGGACGAGGAACCTGGAAGCCTTGTCGCGCTGCAGGGCCTTATTTGGGCAAAATTAACAGGCGCAAAGCTATGTTTTAGAAGCTGTGAAAACATTTACAGGTTCGGCAGATTCCCGTTAAATTTGATCGAAAAAATCGTTTTAAAAAATTCAAAGCATGCCGTTTGCATGAACCCGCAGGTTGAACTGGTGCTTAAAAAAAAGAATTTTGCAGGAATTACAAAAACAATCGGCCTTGGGCTGGACAAAAAGGATTTTTTCAAAAAAGATTCTTTTGTGTTAAGGAAAAAGCTTGGGTTAAATGGCTTTGTCATTGGCTTTGCTGGAAGGCTAAGTGAGGAAAAAAATGTTGAATTGCTTTTAAGGGCCACAGCCGGGCTGAATTTTGAATACACGCTTTTGATTGACAATTATTTTGAGGGAAATTACAGGCAACGCCTTGATGCAGTTGCCAAAGAGCTCGGGGTAAATAAAAATATTGTTTACTTTGACGCCAATTTTGCTGAAATTGCCGATTATATCAACTGCATGGATGTTCTAGTCCTTCCGTCAAAAACGACTCCGCGCTGGATGGAGCAATTTGGGCGGGTATTGATCGAGGCAATGGCATGCGAGATCCCTGTAATTGGCTCAAACAGCGGAAGCATTCCATGGGTGATAGGGGATGCGGGGTTGATTTTTGATGAACGCAGCAAGAAAGAGCTTGCACAAAAAATTGATTTGATTCATTCAGACAAAAAGCTTCGAAAACAGCTGGTTGAAAAAGGGGTAAAGAGGGTGGAGGGCAATTTTTTAAACAACATTTTGGCAAAAGAGTTCTTTGATTTTTTTATGCAGATGGAATAATTGTCACTGCATTTTTTGGCCAAAGACTTTCATGAAAATTTCCTTGTCCTGCTTTGTAAAGGCTTTTGCAAAAAACAATGCCACAAAATAAATTATTCCGCCCAAAAAAACCAGGACAAAAAGGTTTTGGCTGAAAAAATACAGTACAAAGCCAGTCATTATTGCGGCAGCAACCATTGGCTTAAACAGCAAGGAAATTTTTGGAGCAAAAATATTTTTTAAGCTAAAATAAAAAATAAAAAACATGATTGATTCTGTTACAAGGGTTGTAATTGCCGCCCCGACTATTCCGTAAACAGGGATTAAGAAAAAATTCAGCCCGACATTTACTAAAATCCCTAAAACATAGCTTTTCATAACAGTTTTTTCTTTCATGGCGGAATTCAGTGCGGTTATTGAAATCTGGTTTAAAAACATCACAAATGCTGACCAAAGCAGAACCACAAGGGTTGATGATGCAAGATTGCTTGCAAACTCTGGGCCATAAACCAATAAAATTATTCTTTGGGCCAAAATTGACCCGCCGACTGCAACCGGCAGGAAAAAAACAACAAGGTACCGAAAGCCGAGCCGGTAAGACAAGTCAAGATTTTTTGCCGAATTTTTGAACATGCCAGACATGAGGGGAAACAACGGAATCACAAGCGAATTTGGGATAATTGCAAGCGACTCTGTCAGCCTAAAACCAGCAGAGTACAGCCCCACCGCAGAATCATTCAGCATTTTTGAAATCATCAGGACATCAATCCTGCTGTAAAGTGACGAAGAAATAAGCGCGAATGCAAATGGATATCCTTCAAAAACCATGCTTTTCCAGAGAGCAACATCCACCTTGAAGCTAATTTTCACGAATTTTCTGGCAAAAAACCAGCTTGCGAAAAGGGATGCAATTGCTGCCAAAAAAAAGGCAAGAAGTATTAATTGCAGGCTTGCATTCAAAATTATTAGCGGCAATATCAGCAGCAAGTATATGGCATAGTTTACAATTTCTGAAAAAATCGCATAGTGATTTTGAAGCCTTGCCTGAAACACGCCGTTAAAAATTGACGTGATAGAGCTTGGAACGATTGACAGTGAAAAAATAAAAATAAGAATCATTATTTCTATCGGATATCCTAAAAAAAATGCGAAAGCAAGCGACAGGGCAACTGCGCCTACTGAAAACAAAATTTTTAATGTCATTGCTTTTGAAACAAGGTCGCTTTCATTGCCGCTTTGTTGGACCAGTTTTCTCACTACAACGGAAGTGACACCAAAATCATTCAAATACAGGAAAAAGCCCACAAATGTCAGAGCCAGAGAGTATTGCCCAAACAATTCCACTCCAAGGTATCTTGCAAGCAAGAACAGTGTGGCAAGGCCAATTATTTTGCTCAAAAGCCTTCCGGAAAAAATCGCCCAAGAATTGAATGCAATGGTTCTAGCAGTTGACATTTTATCACCAAACACGATAAATTGCCCCGCAATTGTCCGAGTAAATCTTTTGCAATTTGCCTGATTGCACCAATTGCCCCAGGAAGCTCTGGTTTAATGTGTCTTTATAGCATGTTTTTGCAATGTGGGTTATCCCGTATTCCTTGAAGCTGTTGTAAAAATCACTGGATGTTTTAGTGTTCAGCCTTTGCTCATTTGGAGTCATTCCAAAGGCCTTTTTTCCGGAAAACAGGTTTACTTGGCGCTGCATGTTTGAATTTACCAGCACAAGAGAAGAATTGTCAAGTTTTGAGATTTCAGCAAACAAATTGCTATGCTTGGAATATGCATTGCTGAATTCATACGCGGAAACAGAAACCAAAGCCATTGAATAAAAAGAAAACAGCACAAAAGACACCAGTGCCATAGATTTTAATTTGCTGTTTTTTGTGTCAAAAAAACCCCTTGCAAACACTATGGAAATAAGCGGAACAACCGGAATTATCAGCCTGTAATAAGCAGTGCGCTGGATAATTGGAATGAATGAAACCAAAACCATCAAAAGCACTGCAATGTTCACAATGTTTTTTTGAAATGCCATTTTTTTGACCCCAAAAATTATTAAAAAAAACAGCGGCAAAACTATGGCAAAAAAAACTGCGCTTAAAAGCAAAAAATCAAGCTTCCATAAAAAGCCCCCAGGTTCAAAAGCGCTTTGATTTGGAAAATCGAAAAAGTAGAGGAAATAAAAGAGGAGATTCTGAATTATAGAATTTGCTGAAAAACCAGTTGACGGGCCGAAGTTCACTGCATCGGATTTTATGTGCTGGTCAATCACCCCAAACTGTAAAAGGTTGGAAAAAAACCAAAACCCTGAGAGAGTAATTGCAAGAATGGAAAATGCCCCCAGTACTTTTAGGCTTGCCTTAGACATGTAAAGCAAATACAGCGCCGCAAGGAAAAAAACTGGCACAAGAATTGCCGCATTTAGCTTTGTCAGGCTGAGCGCAGAAATTGAAAATATGAGCGGAAAAATGGAAAACAGCCCTGTTTCCTTTTTTTCTTTGAGATTAAGCAAAAAATACAGTGAAGACAAAACAAAAACAACAGATAAGTTTTCGGCATAATTTATTCCAGAAAACCGCACAACCCATGGAAAAACAGAAAAAAATGCAAGCGGGACAAAATAATTTTCATTAAACATTTTTTTAAAAACCACGAAAGCCAAAATAAGTGACAGCAGCTCGATTGCAAAGGGGAAAATTTTTGCAGTGAATGAATTCAGCCCTAAATGGCTTTGGCTCAAAAGCGAGGCAAAAACAGAGTAATAAAATGGCGGCGGAACATCAATGCCTTGCAATGAAAATGTTTTTTGGCCAAGAATTTTCCCTACAATATTAAGGTGGTACAGCGAGTCATTGTAGGCGCCTTCTGGGAGAACAAAAAAATAGTATACCCTCACAATGGCGCTTAAAACTATGATTGCAAAAAAAATTTTTTTCACAGTGGTTGCGAGAAGCATCCTGCATTAATTTAATATATATTTGATTTAAAAATAATTAGAGGTTTTTTTGCAGGCAAATGGTACAATAGTAGAATAAAGTGGCCTAGTGCAGAAAAAACGGCAAATTGGGCGGTGTAATTCTTGGAAAAGAGCAGCGTTTTTGAAGAAATTTTTTCCACAAAAATCCTTATTGCTGGTGCAATTATTTTTGTCCTCATGTTTTTGTCTTTTTACCCAAAATTTTATTATTTTCCGGATGAACAGCATTATCTCAGAAATTCTTATCTGCTTTTGAATGGTTCAATGAAAATATTCGACCCGCTAAAGGCGTACGGTTATACAGGATATGAAGGCTATTTTGTCTCAAAATATTTTATCGGCACCTCGGTTTTGCTGCTGCCGTTTGCGGCAATTCACTGGGAATTTGCATTTATTGCAAACATGCTGCTCCATCTGGCATCTTTTTTCGTTTTTGTGCTCATACTCAAAGAACTGAAAATTTCCCGCATTTTCGGCCTGCTTTTCCTTTTCTTCCCTGCATTTGTGTTTTTCAGCCGCACCCTTTTGTCTGAAACGGCATCGGTTTTTATTGTACTGCTTGGCACATATTTTTTGATCAGAAAAAAAACATTTTCCGGCGGATTGGCTTTTGGTGCAGGAATGCTTTTTAGGTTCACAAACGCATTGGTTTTTGCCCCGTTTTTGCTTCTATCATTGAAAGAAACCCGTGCTTCAAAAAAAATGCTCATCGGATTTTCAGTATTTGCAGCAATATTGATTTTGTACAATCTGGCAGTTTTTCAGACAGCACTTCCAAGCTACAGTTTTCTTGAGGCAGACAATATTTTCAATTTTTCAAACATTCCGTTCAAGGCATTGATGTTTGCCACTGCAACAATGGCCCTTTACCCCCTTATGCTTTTTGCATTTATTTTCTACCGCGGCATTTTTGCCCGTGAAATGAAGCTGGCAGCAGGGCTGCTGCTTTTGTTTTACCTCCCATATTATTTCCAGCCATTTAAAATAAGCATCAATGATTTTTTCATCGGGATACGATTCTGGGTGCCTGTGATGCCTTTTTTCCTGATTGCATACGCCAGATTTATTGACGACCTGCTGCCAAAATTAAAGTTTTCACGCCAACAATTCAGTTATGGGGCAGTTTTTGCCACAATTGTCCTGCTTGCAGGCGCGGCTACAGTGAATTTTCAGCACTCAAAACTTGCCAGCGACAGGTTTGAAATTTTTAAGGCTGTTTATTCTGCAACAAACGAAAATTCACTCATTGTAAGCGACCCAAGCACAACAGGGATTGCATACAAGGCAAATGACTCACCGTTTAACTCGATGTTTTTTTCGGAATGGTTTGGAAAAAGAAATGTCATAGCCCTAAGCGAATATGAAAAGTACAAAAACGGGTTCGCAGAAATTTTTTATTTTAAAACTTTTTTTGAAGGAAGCAGGCTGGAATTCGAACTAAAAAAAATAAAGGGTTAAAATTCGTTCAATTACTAAGTATTAAAACTTGATTTTATGGTATAAATAATTAAGAAAAACCCCGATTAATGGTACAGTTATGAAACAATTCAGGCTTGTCGTGATAATTCCTGCATTCAACGAGGAGTCGACAATTGGACCAGTCATTTCACAAATTCCGCGAAAAATTGAAGGCATCAGCTCAATAAAAATATTGGTTGTCAATGACGGAAGCACGGATAATACTTTTGGTATTGCATCAAAAGCCGGGGCTTCTCGTGTTATCAACCACCAGTGGAATATGGGCCTTGGAGTAGCCTTCCAGACAGGCATAAAGGAGGCTTTGGAGGAAAAAGCTGACATCGTAGTTAACATCGATGCCGACCTCCAGTTTGACGCACGGGACATTTCAAAAATCGTAAAGCCCATTGTCGACCAGGAAGCCGACTTTGTCACCTGCAGCAGATTTTTGGACAAAAATTTTGAGCCAAAACTGCCTTTCATAAAAAAATTCGGGAACAAAATTTTCACACGGCTAGTCAATTTTTTGACAAATGGAAATTTTACTGACACACAATGTGGATTTCGCGCATACAGCCAGGAGGCATGCTTGCGGCTGAATATTTTTGGCAAGCACACCTATACGCAGGAAGTTTTTTTGTCGCTGTCAGAGCACGACATGCGGATAAGGGAGATTGTGTGCAAGGTAAAAGGGCAGCGAAGCGGAAAATCGAAGGTTGTTGGCAATGTTTTTTCGTATGGGTTGAAAGCGCTGCTGATAATGATAAGATTTGTCAGGGATTACAGGCCACTTGCATTTTTTGGGGGCATTGGAATTGCAACACTTGCCTTTGGAGTGTCCATTGGTGCAGCTGTTTTTTTGAACTGGTTTTTTACTGGCCACACTTCACCTTTCACTTCGCTGATATCGGTTTCTGGGATAATAATAATACTCGGATTTCTAATCGTAATGCTAGCGCTACTTGCCGACATGAACGGCCGCCAGAGAAAAACCCAGGAAGAAATACTTTACAGGCTGAAAAAAAATGAACTGTTGCAGGGATGAAATGAAAGTCTGTTATTTTTCCACTTATTATTTCAAGGATTATGTACGCTCGAATGTCTTGATTGAAGGGCTCAAGGAAAACGGCGTTGAGGTAATAAAATGCGTTGAGAGCGGAAAAAACCCGTTGAGATATCTTCGGGCGCTGATGCGTTTTAAAAAAATTGAAAAAGATGCCGACGTGATAATTGTTGGTTTTCTTGGCCACGAAATACTTCCGTTTGTGAGGCTTCTTACAAAAAAACCCCTTGTGTTTGATGCATTCATTTCAATTTACGAATCTCTTTGCTTTGACATGAAAATAATTCGCCCAGATTCTTTTCTTGGAAAAATTGTTTTTTGGTTTGAAAAAAAATGCATTGAATGGCCGCAAAAAATCCTCCTTGACACAAATGAGCAGATAAAATATTTTACCAGCACATTTGGCACCGATGGAAAAAAATTCCACAGGCTATTTGTGGGCGCTGACAAAATTTTTTTCCCGCAAAATAAAAATAATTCAGGAAAATTCCTCGTTTTATGGTACGGCAGTTACATCCCGCTTCACGGCGCCGAATATATTGTCAGGGCAGCATTGAAACTTAAAGATTATCCGAATATTAGGTTTAAGCTGATTGGGGATGGCCGGACTTTTGAAGCAGCAAAAAAAATCTCTGAATCAAACAGGCTTGAAAACATTGAATTTGCCAAAAGGGTTGAATACGAGTTGCTTCCGCAGGAAATTGCAAATTGCAATGTATTTTTGGGGGGCCACTTTGGAACAAGCCATAAATCAAAGTCCGTCATCAGCGGAAAAACTTTTCAGGCAATGGCAATGAAAGCCCCGCTGATTGTCGGGAACAACCCCGCAACAAAAGAGCTTTTTTCTGACAAAAAAAACTGCCTGATGGTTGACCATGGAAGCGGGGAAAAAATCGCGCAAGCAGTTTTGCTGCTGAAAAATGACAAGGCACTTTCGGACAAAATAAAAAAAAATGCCTACAGACTATTTTTAAAAACCGCGGCCCCAAAAGTGATTGGCAAGGAGCTTAAAAAAATTTTGGAGGGACTGCATGAACCCGCTTCAGTTTGACAAGTATTTTGACACAAGAAACGAAATTGCGGATTTTGGCCCAAGGTTTTTTGTGAGAACAAGGGCAATGGAAAAATATTTAAAGGGTTTGAGCGGCCGGCTGCTTGACGCGGGCTGCGGAGAGGGAAATTTCCTTAAGTTTTTGGTTAACCGGTTTGCGGGCAAGTTCGATTACACAGGAATCGATGTCTCAAAAAAAGCCATACATCTTGCCGAAAAAAAACTTGCCGGCCAAGCAACACTGATTGCAGGCGAGATTTATGCCATCAGCCCGAAAAAAAAGTTTGACGTCATTGTCTGCGGGGAAGTGCTGGAGCACATTGAGAACGATGAAAAATTTATCAAAAAGCTTTCCATGCTGACACAAAAAGGCGGTTTTGCCGTTTTAAGTGTTCCGCTTGACAAAAAACTTTGGAGCGAGTACGACACAGATGCGGGGCATTTCCGAAGGTATGAAAAAAAAGAGCTATTTGACAAATTGGAAAATGCGGGTTTTAAAGTGAAAAATTATACGGTTTGGGGTTTTCCGCTGATGCGCCTGTTGTATGGAAAGATTTCAAAAAAAAACAAGGAACTGTCTGAAAAAAAACGCATAAACCTTGGTTTTCTTTTCTTCATGCGCTTTGCAAGGCACATTTTTTTGATTGACAGATTTTTTAATTTCACCGAAAAAGGAATAGGTATTATTGTCTTGGCGCAAAAAACATGATTTTTTAAATTTTGATTAAACACAAACAACTTGAAAAAAAAGATCCGCATGGACATTGAAGAGTTTTATAAAACGCCGCATTTGCTTGAAGAAAACAAATACAACGAAATAAAGCTGGGCAAGCTGAAGACTTTTTTTCCGCAAGGCCAAAGGGTGCTGGATTATGGCTGCGGGGATGGAACTGTTACCAAAATGATTTCTGAAAAAAACAATGCAATTGGAGTTGATGTTTCCAAAAAGTCTGTTGAAATCTGCAGGAAAAAAGGCCTTGATGCAAGGCTTATTCAGGTTGAAAAAAAGCTTGCTTTTGCTTCCGGCAGCTTTGACTGCATTTTTTGCCTTGAAACAATAGAGCATGTTTTTGACACAGAATCAATGTTAAATGAATTCAGGCGGCTTTTGAAAAAAAACGGTTCGCTTGTTGTTTCAACCCCGAATGTCGCGCAATTGTCTAACAGGGCCCGCTTCTTGCTTGATTTGCCGCTGCGCTATGTTGAAACAAAAATCGAGGCAGGCCACATAAGATTTTTCACAAAAAATTCGCTTGAAAAACTGCTTGAAGAGAACGGGTTTCGGGTTGAAAAAACCGTTTCAAATTTTGTTTACATCCCTGCAGTCGGGCCGGTTTCTTTTTTGGGGGATGTGTTTCCCAGCCTTGGAACTGAATTGATTGTCAAAGCAGCCAAAAAATGATCTGGTTGCCGGCTTAGTTTTTCTTTTGGCAAAGCACAAGGTAGCCGTCGCCGATGTCTTTTTCCAAAAAAAATTTTTGAATAAAAAAAAACGGCGCCATCGTAATGTTGTTGAAAAACAGCCAGCCCAGCGGAAAATCGATGCTTTCAAGGCCGGTGTTTTTTGTCCGCTCAATTTTGCCCTTTGACTTGTCAATTTTCTTTTTGATAAGCAAGTCCTTGAATATTTTTGCAATGCCTGCAATCGGGTAGCCATAGCACCAGAATTTTTTCACCTCAAAGCCGTTTTTTTCAAGGAGCTCGTTGAGTTCTTTTTTTTCGTATCTCCTAAAATGCCCGCCGTATTCGTCGTTTGCGCCCCACTCTTTCATGTGCGCCGGAACGGAAAACAAAATGCAGCCGTTTTTTGAAAGCAAAGAGCTCCATTCTTTGAGGGCGTTTGCGTCGTCTTCAATGTGTTCAAGCACTTCAAATGCCAAGAGCATGCTGAATTTTTGGCCTTTAATTTCTTCAAAAGATTCCTTTATTTCAAAATTAAATTTTTTGCCAGCAGTTTTTTTTTCAAGGTTTTGCACAGCCTTCCTTGAAAAATCAATGCCGACGCCCTGAAAGCCCATTGAGTCAAGCGTCAAAAGCATGTCGCCTGAGCCAAACCCAATTTCAACTATTTTTTTGCCCTCTCCGCTGTAATCCCTTAAAATTTCCAGTGCAAGAGTTTTCCTGCAAAGGTACCTTGGCCCGCTTGTCCACATTTTGCTCACCATTTTTCTTTTAGCGCAAAAAATCCGCCGAATATCAAAACAAACAAATAAAGCAATATCAGGGAAGCAATTGAAAAAACAACTGTTTTTGACGGGTCAACCGAATAAAATGAAAAAAAGTACAGCAGCATGGCTTCGCGAGTGCCAAGCCCCTGGACGCTTATCGGTATGTGGATGACAATTGAAGTGAATGCAACAACTGCAATAAAATATTGCAGCGGGACATTTATCTGAAAGCCCAGTGCAAAAAAGTATGATTGCACAAATACAAGCACCTGTACAAAAATCGAAAATGCAAAAAGCACTGCAAATGCGCTGTTGTGGATTTTTAACAAATCCGATTTTAGGTGCTGGCCGGAATTTTCTGCCTTGAATTTTTTTGGCACAAGCGTTTTGTACAAATAAGTCAGAATAGCCGCGGTGTTTGATTTCAGAAAAATGAAAAGCAAAATCAAAGCTGCTAAAATAATCAAAAACAATTCAATGCCTGCGGTTTGCGAAAAAATCGGCAGAAAAACAAGGCCGGTCAATGCAAGGAAAAGCACTGAAAAAATGTCAAACAGCCGGTCAAGCAGGATGTTGACTGAACAGTCAATCAATGATTTGCCGCTTTTTTTTTGCAGATATGGTATCCGTATAAAAGAGCCAAGTTTTCCAGGCGTCACTGATGCATAAAAGTTTCCGATTAAAAAAAGTTTTAAAGCAAACCCCGCCGAAATGGCAAATCCCTGGTATTTCAAAAGCAAATGCCACCTTAGTGCCTGCAAAACTGTTATCGGGAAAAACATGAAAAAACCGATTGCAAGATAATAAAAGTCGCCCGCCAAAATTGAGCCAAAAATTTTTTCAATGCCGATTGAATAAATAAGGTAGGCAAAAATAATGAGGCCGATTATTGGAAAAAACTTTAAATATTTCATTTAAGCACCAAAATTTACCGGCCAATTCCAATGTAATTTATTCCTTGAGAAATTATTTTTTCCTTGTCAAGGCAGTTCCTTGCATCAACAATGTTTTTTACGCCGGCTTTTTTCAGAAAAGAAGGCGTAAGCGTTTTTACAAAAATTTTGTGGTTTGTTGCAACAATTGTGCAGTCAGAATTTTTCAATGCGTCAGAAATCGAAGCGCAGCTGCTTTTGCGGATTGCAAACGGGTCAAAAGAATTCACGGCCGCGCCTTGTTTTTCAAGCAGTTTTATGATTTTTAGCGCTGGGCTTTCCCGCAAGTCATCAACTTCGGGCTTATATGCAAGCCCTAGAACAGACACTGTTTTTCCCTTCAATTCGCCAATTTGCCTTTGCACAAGCGAAACAACAAATTCTGGCATGGAATTGTTGATTTCCCGTGCAAGAGAAATAAACTTAGGATCATACCCAGTGCTTTTGGCTTTTTCAATCAGATAATATGGATCCTGTGCAATGCAGTGTCCACCAACTCCTGGTCCGGGGTAAAAAGGCATATAACCAAAAGGCTTTGTTGAGGCTCCCTTTATTACTTCGGTTATATCAATGCCCATTTTTGCAAAGGCTTTGGCAAGCTCGTTTACAAACGCAATATTGATGTCACGGAATGTGTTCTCTGTGACTTTCACGGCTTCAGCTTCCTTTGCTGATTTTAGGAGGGTAATTTTTGCGCCAATAATGCTTTCATAAAATTTTTTTCCAGCCAATGACCCCTTTGGGCTTAGTCCCCCAAGCACGCGCGGAATGTTTGAAACATCCCATTTCGGGTTTGCGGGATCAATCCTTTCAGGGCAATGCACTAGAAAAAAATCTTTTTCTGCCACAAGGCCGGATTTTTCAAGGATTGGCTTTACAATTTCCTCGGTTGTCCCTGGGTAAACTGTTGATTCAACAACAATCAATTGGCCTTTTGACAAATTTTTTTGCATTTCCTCACAGGCGGATTCAAGCGGTTTTAGGTCAGGCAGGAAATTTTCATCAACAGGTGTTGGCACGCACACAATAACAGCATCTGCTTTTTTTACTGCAGCAAAGCCGGTTGAGGCAGAAATTTTTCCGTTAAGTTTTTTTACTTTGTTTGAAAGCGCTTTGTCATTGATGTGGCTTTTTCCGGAATTGACAAAATCAACAGCCCTTGAATTGATGTCAACGCCAAAAACTTTGAAGCCCTTTTGCGCGCAAAGGCAGGCCAATGGAAGCCCAACATAGCCAAGCCCAATAATTGCCACGGATTTTGTCATCAATTAATTGGACTTCGCAAAACTTTTTAACAGGCGTTTTTCTAGGCATGTACCATAAAATGGGTTTTTTGCATAAAAGCAATTATAATAACTTTAATCCAGATATACTCTGTTATCATGCAAAAGGAACTGCAGGTTTTGGCCAAAAAATTCGGGCTATCGCAAAAAGAGTGGCTGGTTTTTTTTTGCGCGCTGCTTGCCGGCCTACTGCTTCGGTTTTCCCTTTTTGGTTCAACCGACCTGACTTGGGATGAAGCATTTCACATATTGCAAGGCTACAAAATTGCCACAATTTTCTGGGCAAACCCTCTTTTTTTGGCTGCACTTCTTGCAGCAGCCGCAATTTTTGTTTTTTTTGTTTTAATCAAGCGCAATGTTTTTGCCGCAGGACTTTTTTCCCTGATTTTGCCGGTTGCGGTGTACGCTTTCGGCGCAAAAATTACCTTTCATCCGACGCACCCGCCATTTTTTAATTTAGTTGAAGGGATCACAATTGCCTTGGCTGGAATTGGGCCAGAACTTGCAGGAAAATTGATTTCCACCGCAAGCAGCGTTTTGATGGCTCTCACCGGCTTTTTTTTGGCAAAGCATTTCAGCGGAAAAAAGGCCGCGCTGATTGTTTTTTCACTCATCATGCTTTCGCCTTACTCTGTTTTTTATTCCTCGGCAACTTACAACACTTTGCTTGCTGATTCCTTGGGCTTTCTTGCGCTGGCATTATTTTTTATCGGAATCAAAAAAAAACCAAAATTCATTCCTGTTTCCAGCTTTTTTTTTGTGCTTGCATTTTTTACAAGGTATACGACATTGATGTTGCTTTTGCCTGTGGCATTGCTTGTTTTTTTTTACCGGAAAGAAGTTTTTGAAAAAAGCCGCCGGAAAAACTTTGCAATTTTCTTTTTGCTTGTTTTTTCAATTGTTCTGGCGCTTGCGCCTGCAATTTCCAGCAGCTTTGGCAATTTTTCAAACTGGGACAAAAACAACACGGCAAAACTTTATGTCCGGGACATCGTGCATTACAGTGCGTTTTTGGTGGAGCGGTTTGGCGAGCACCCGATTAACCCAAGCATTTTTTTCTTTGCAAAAGAGATTTCAATTTTTTACACCCCACTTTTGCCCGCGGTTTTTTTGGCTGGAACTTTTTATTTGATCCGGAAAAGAAAAATTTTGCCTGCATTGTTTTCACTGCTTTTTTTTGCATATTTTATTTTTTATTCCCTTGGCCAAAGCTTTCAGGACCCGAATTACCTTTTGGAAATGGAATTCCCGCTTTTATTGGTTTGCGGGATTTTTTTGGGAGAAATTTGGCCAAAAAAGCCGGCAATTGCGCTGGCTGCATTGCTTGCAGGGATTTTTTTATTCCAAGGCATTGTCCTTTTCTCAAACAGCAATTTCCACGGGCTGTCTGAAACAATTTCAAAAATCCCCAAAGAAAACACCATTATGACTGATTTTATTGACCCAGTAATCTACTACCGAGGCTATAACTTGGCGCAAAATAACATTGTTTCTTACAGGGAATATAATGACAACCCGCAGTCAAAAGCGGATTTTGCCGTTCTAACAGAATTTTATTTTTCAAGGAATTTGAGGCTGGAAAAGGAACTTGTAAAATGCTTTGAAATCAAGTCAGGCGAATTCACTGCATTTTTGGTTTTTGCGAAAAGCAATCAGTTGTGCAATGAAATAGGGCAATAGGGTGAAAGAATCAAAAAGGCAGAAAAATTGTTGAAGGAAAAATGGATTTTGGCGCTGCTCACAGTTGCTGGGTTTTTTTTCTTTTACTCGGTCAATTCTTCAATTGACGGTGGGGACTCCGCAACATACCTTGTCGGCGCAAAATCGATTCTTGCGGGAACTGGCTACTCTGATATATCAAAGCCAATTGCATCGCCAATCCAGCATTTTCCGCCGGGCTACTCTTTTTTTCTGGCCAGCCTGTTTTTTTTCACAGGCGTTAATGTTGTGGCGACAAAAATTGCAAACGCAGTTTTAATGCTGCTTTCAATTCTTTTGTCTTTTCATTTTTTCAAGAAATTTTTTTCAAAAAACGTTTCCTTGGCGCTTTCAGCGGCCTTTGGGTTAAGCCTTGCAGTCTTATGGTATTCCCACATGGTTCTTTCAGAGCCGCTTTTCATTGTTGTTTCGCTTGTTTCAGTTTTTTTTGCGCAAAAATATTTTGAGTCAAAAAACACTGCTGGGTTTTATTTTTTTGGCGCAGCTGTTTTCCTTGCATTGTCTTTTTTTGTCAGATCCATTGGCGCGGTTTTGATTGCTGCGGCAGTCTGCTTTTTTTTGTGGAACAAAAAGCCGCAAAAAGGAATGGCATTGTTTCTTGCGTGCATTGTCCCAATCATTCTTTGGTTTTTTTATTCCGGCGCAGCTTTGGAGGAGTTTGATTCGCCAAAGGATTCTTACATCAGCCAAATTTTTGCGGTTGACATTTTAAGGCCTGAGCTTGGCTTTGCTGGGCCAGTTGAAATCGGATTGCGGTTTTTGAAAACGCTTGCATATTATTTGGCTGTTTCTGTCCCCACAGCAATTGCTTCGCCATTGGGTGCGTTAAATTTTTTCTTTGGGGAAAACTTTTTGCTTTATGGCCTTGGCTTGGCGGCAAGCGCGGTTTTTTTGGCAGGGTTTTTTTTGTCATGCAGGGAAAAAAAATCCTTAGCGCATTTTTATTTGGCTTTTTACCTTCTGCTGGTTTTTTTGATTCCGTACAATTACCAGTCGGTTGTGAACCGGATTTTGCTTCCGGTTTTGCCCTTTCTTCTGCTGTTTTTTGGCAAAGGGCTATTGGCTTTGCTTGAAAAATTTAAAATTCAGAAACTCTCAGGCTTTTTGCCGGAAAAAGCCGCAATTTTGGTTTTAATTGCATTTATTGCTTCAAGCATTGGCGCGGATTTATTTTACATTTCTTCAATCCACAGCAGGCAATTTGATTCCGCTTATGCGAACATGGAAATTGCAGCAGTCCAATTGAAAGGAATTGCAGGCAGCAATTCACTTGTTTACAGCGATTCCCCTGAAAGGCTGTTTTTGTTTTCTGGCATCAGGTCTGTGCGGCCAAGCGATGAAAGGATGGTTTCTTTTTTAAAATCACAGAACGTATATGGCGCAGAGTTTGCTTTGGTCACGCAGTATTTTGAGCCAAAAAAAGCAGAGCAAAAATTTGTTGAAAACGGTTTTGAAGTTGTATTTACTGCGCCGGATAATGTGACAAAAATTTTAAAGAAAAGCGCATGATTCATTTTTTGCTCTTTGTGCGGATTTTTAGTTTTTTTGAAATCTGGACAAGCCACCCAGTGACTATTGCTGATTCTGCGATTCCTGTTTTTGGGGTTTTGTTTTCGTGAATGCAGCTCATAAAATGCTCCAGTTCGTTTTTCAGCGGCTCTTTTGCTGAAATTTTGATTTTTTTTGCATGAGAGCTTCCCCGCACTATTTCAAGTGCGGGTTTTTTTGAATCGTCAAATGCAGCGGTTATTTTTTCGCCT
Source organism: uncultured archaeon (assembly GCA_964362395.1). GTDB lineage: Archaea > Iainarchaeota > Iainarchaeia > Iainarchaeales > GW2011-AR10 > JACPKT01. The sequence goes on along the minus strand of CAYIER010000013.1, from coordinate 2,584 downwards.
GCAAAAATGAATTTCCTTGACTTTTGTTGGCTGGCAGAGGAAATGAAAAGATTTGCCTTAAGGCCGTTTTCAAATTTTAATGAAACCTCTGCAGTGTCGTCAAAAAAATTGCCTGAAACGCTTTTTGCGCTGCCTGATATTTCTGAAATTTTTCCCGGATTGAACAGGTATTGTATCACTGCAAGGTGGTGGGTTCCGGCGTCCCAAAAGCACCCAATGTCTTTCCTTTGCCAGTTGTACAAATGGTCTGCTTTAACTGACAGGATTTTTCCAAAAAGTTTTTTTTTCATCAATTGTTTTACATGATTTATGTTGTCATTGTAAACATACTGGTGCCCAACCATGAAAGTTTTGCCTGATTTTTTTATTGCGGCCGACAGTTTTTTTGCTTCAGAATTTGACTGGGCCATTGGCTTTTCAAGGAGGACATGCTTTCCTGCATTGATTGCTTTCATTGCAATTTTATAATGGGTTGAAAGCGGAGTCGCTATAATTGCACAGTCGATTTTTTTGTCTGCAAAAACTCTTTCAAGCCCAGTTGTTGCAATCGTATATTTTGGCAGGCTGGATAAAATTTTATTCAGCGATTCTTTTGTTTTGGTGCACACTGCTGCAAGGCGGGCTTTTTTATTGTTTTTCAGAAGGCGGACATAGTGTTTTCCGAACCTGCCTGCGCCAATCAAAGCAAAATTCAGCGGTTTCATTCAATCATTCTGCATCTGCGATTTCATCCAGGAATAACTTCTTTTCAGCCCAGTTTTCAGGTCAATTTTTGGCGAGTAGCCAAGCTGGGTTTTTATTTTTGTCAGATCAGGGCAACGCCTTCTTGGCTCGTCTTGGGGATAGTTTTGCGGGTATTCAATTAAGTTCACTTTCACTTTGCTTTCAAAAATTTCTGTTGCAACAAGGCTGGCAAGGCTTCGGATGTTTATTTCATCATTTTCATTGCCCACATTGAACACTTCGCCGTTTTTGTCTGATAAAAGCACTTTGAAGAATCCGGTTATGGCGTCAGTTGCGTAGCAAAATGTCCTTGTCTGGTTCCCTTTGTCGTGCACGGTCAGCGGTTTGCCTTTGATTCCTTCGCTTAAAAAAGTCGGTACCACGCGGTAATCGGTTCCCTTCATTCCTGGGCCAAACACATTGAATGGGCGCACGATTTTTACCGGCGTTCCATAAACCTTGTGGTATGCCATGCAGATTGTTTCGCCGATTCTTTTTGATTCCTCATAACAAGAGCGGTCTCCGATTGATGAAACATTTCCTTTATAAGTTTCAGGGGTTGGGATAAAATCTGGATGCGGATCACCGTAGATTTCACTTGAGCTGAAATATAGCGCGCTTGTTGAATTGTGTTTTCTTGCAAACTCAAGGGTGTTCTTTAAGCCAAAAACTGTTCCCTCAATTGTTTCAAGGGGAAATTTTTTGTAATAAACTGGCGAAGCAACCCCTGCTGCGCTGATGATGTAGTCTGCCGAGAAATCAAAATTGAATGGCTTGCATACATCGTGCTCAATGAATGTTATGTGCTCGCTGTGGATGTTTTTTACCAGGTTGTTTGCTTTTCCGACAATGTGATTGTCAAGCGAAATCACTTTGCATGGTTTTTTGAGGTATTTTTTGTTTAACAAGTCAAGCGCTGCAACAAAATAACTGCCGATGAAGCCCGACCCGCCTGTTATGAGAATCGTTTTTCCTTCAAGCTGCGATGCTTCCTCTTTGATTGATTCTGCAATCGCCAAAAGGTCCTGTTCAACAATTCCGTTTACTATCATTGGGACAGGCACGGGTATAATAAAATTTTCAAAATTTTCGAGTTTTTCCATTATTTGGTCGGCAAAGTTCCATGCAAGTATCAGCACATAGTCCGGGGGGTTCTTTTGCAGGTGTTCAAACCCGTACACGGGTATGTGTTTTCCTGGGGTAAATAGCCCCTGTTTCCAGCTGCTGTCATCAACAATGTAGTCAAGTGTTTCTGTGCCTATGCCAAAAAAGTTCAGCAGCGTATTCCCTTTTGCGGGCGCACCGTAGCCTGCAATTTTTTTTCCTTTTGATTTGAGCTCGGAAAGTATTTTTGTGAGCCTTTTTTTGTTTTCTTCAATTTGCGCTGAAAATTTTTTGAATGTTGATATTTCATGCAGTTTTTTGTTTTCTTCTTCTGCAAGGATTTTTTTCACTGAATCTTCGGTTTTGAACGGCGCATTTTTTTTCTTGACGAATGCGCGAAGCGACCCTCCGTGGGTGTCTGTGACTTCTGCGTCGAAAACTTCAAGGCCGTGGGATTTTAAAAGCAGTGAAAGGGTTTTCAAAGTGAAATAGGAAAGGTGCTCGTGGTAAATCAGGTCAAAGAGGTTTTTTTCAATCAAGTCTTTAAGGTAATAAACTTCAATCACGAACACGCCGTCGCCATCCAGCAATTCGTTTATCCCTTCAAGGAAATCCCCAAGGCCGTCAACGTGTGAAAAAACACTTGTTGCGGTCACAAGGCTGGCGTGGCCGTATTTTTTTGCCATTTGCATTGCGGTTTCTTTTGAAAAAAACATTTCTCAGGGTTTAAATCTTCGCTTTGAAGAATACAACTAAC
>CAYIER010000012.1:0-19192 GCA_964362395.1 uncultured archaeon | reverse complement strand
CGCAACAAATTGGCAGTTGAATAATTTTAAATGTTTCTTTTGCCAATTTGTTGTTGCACCGCATACATGTCTTGTCTTTGGCGGGACGGTAATGTGGCGCAATTTTTGATTGCCATAAAAATAAGTTTTTTTATTTTTTGCGGCTTTGTTTAAACCGGCAGTTTGTTCAGGTAGCCTTTTCTTTTCAGGTGCTCTACCTGCACGCCGAGGTAGCGCCATATCACGTCTGCTTTTGTTTTCTGGAAATCCCAGAGCTTTATCAGCACTATGTCGCCTTGGCGCATCCAGACCCTTTTTTTCAGTTTTCCCGGAATCCGGCATATTCTTTCAATTCCGTCTTCCGCAAAGACGCCGACCTGGTTTGTGCCGTGCAACTGCGTTACGACGCCAAACATTTCAAGGTTTTCCCTGTTTGGCAGCTTTGTGCGCCGGATTTCCATCTGTTTTTGTTCTTCTTCTTTTTCCAGTTCTTTTTTTGATACCAGTCTTGTCACCTTTCAAATTTTGTATATCTGGACATGCGGCACTTTGCCTATTTTAATTATGTCGCTTTCCTTAATAAAGCCTTTTTTGGCGGCGATTGCAATGCATTCGTTTCCAAACAGGTTTATGCTGTCCGCTTTTTTCAGAAGTGAAACAAGTTTTTTTTCGCCGGTTTTTTCGTTCCCAAAAAAGCTTTCCTTTATTGTGGCTTCTATTCCGTTTCCCTTGATTGTTTTTCCTGACAGCTCTTCGTCACAGCAAGCAAGGACCGTGAATTCCTTTGTTTTGTGCATTTTTGAATACAAACTTACAGCCTCTTGACTGGGTGGGTTGCACCGCATGCATCGCATTTGAGGACTTTTACCCCGTGCATGTCAATGATTTTGGTGTCCGGCTTCTTGCACTCGTGGCATAAGACGTATTGGCCGAGGTAGTTTTGGAAAACTTTGTTTAACTGGGTTGAGAGGAACTTTCCGCTGATTAACAGCTGGCCCTCGTTGAAGGTAATCGGGACGGCTAGTTCGTTTGTCAAGAACTTTATCAGGTCTTTTTCGGCCCCTTTGATTTTTTTCACGACGCCGGAAAAGTTTTTGATGACTGTTTTTGTCCCTTGGATGTGGCTTTCAAGTTCCGGCAATTCAAACCGCTCCTTGTTGAGTGCCTCTTTTGGCAGCAGCATGTATGCCCGCTCAAGCATTTTTTCGTATTCCATAACCAAAATTGCGTCAAAAAGGTTTAAATTGGTTGCCCAAAAACGGTTGCGCCCGTTTACACCGCATACGTGTCCCGCCTTTGGCGGGACGGTAATATTTGCGTCCATTTGTACTGCCCTAGAAATCGGGCGGGGCTTTTGTCCCGCTAAAGCTGGACATAGCCTTGTTGAAAACTGGGCAAATTTGCCACTCGGAATTTGCCGTTGGAGCGAAAGGATAATTAAAGCCAAAATCCATTATTATCTGTTTTTTTTTGGTGCGTTTATGGCGGAAGAGGGGGGGCAGGCGAAATATTTCCAGTTTGTTTTTTACATTGCGGTTTTTGTCCTGGTTGTTTTTTTGTTCCTGTTTTTTGGGGACAACCCGGATTTTTTGGGCAAAATCGTGAAGACCTATGGTCTTGTGGGCTTGTTTATTGCAACAATCATTGCGACTTCAACGATTTTGCTTCCACTCCCGATTGATCTTTTGATTGTTTTGATTGGAGCAAATCCGGCATTGCTTGGTTACGCTAGTTTTGGGCTGCTGGATATTTTTGGCTTGGCTTTGCTGGTCGGGTTTGGCGCTGCAATCGGTGAGATGACTGCTTACACTTTGGGGTTGGCAGGAGGCAAGGTTGCCGAAAAATTGGGCTCAAAGGATTTTGCAAAGCTTGACGTGATAAAAAGGGACATCCAAAAGTACGGGACTTTGCTGATTTTTATCGGCGCAATGACTCCGTTTCCGTTTGATTTGATTGGCATTGCAGCTGGGTTAGTCAGGTTTGACCCAAAAAAATTGTTTTTGGGTGCATTTTGCGGGAAAACTATCCGGTATTTTGTGATTTTGCTTGCAAGCAATTTTGGTTCACCTTTTATCCTGAAACTTTTTGGCTTGTGACTTTCCTAGAGTCCAAACAGTTTCATTATGCCAAACGCTATCAGCATCAGCATTGCTTGTGGCGGAAGTGCGGGCAGCGCGTTTCCTATTCTTTTTGAAAGGTATCCTAGCGTTAAAACCAGCCCTGCAAGCGACGCGAGAAGGATTATTGCCGATGGAATGAAATAATATGGGAAAATGTATCCTGGTTTTGTTGCGCTTAAAACGCTTGACGCAAATGCAAGCGGCATGACTAGGTCCCCTGTCCCAAGCTCGAACGTGTGCTCTTTTGTGGGGATTGCATAAGTGAATGAGAGGTTTTTTTGCGTCACGCTTTTTGCAAGGGTTACCATGTGCTTTGTTTTAAACACCGCAATGTAGTCATAAATTGAAAGACCTATGAGGAAAACTATTATTGGGAATACTCCGAGGCTTACTCCTATGAGGGAGCCTGCGCCTGCTGTTGCAATCACGCTTGAAACATTCCGTAATGCAAGGTTTTTGTAAAAAACATTGCGCGCAATGACCAGTGCAATTGCCAGGAAAACGACAAGGTATGAATCGTAAAAAACCGAGAAAACAAGCAGGCTTGTGCCAAACACTGCGAGGCTTTCAATCGCTTTCAGTGCCCAGAACAATATCCTGTTTTTTAGCAGCTTTATCAGGATAAGCATGAACAGCGTCCCGCCAAGGATGTAGCCAAACAAGCCAAATGAATTTGAGACGTCTTGCGGGTTGTCGTTTACGATTGCAACCGTTACCTGTTCTTGTATTAGGCGGTCTGCGACAAAAAGGCCGATTGTTTGCGTTACCAGAAAAATCAGCGCAAGCTGTGCATAGAGGGATTTTTTTGTTTCTTCCATGCAAACAGTTAATGCAAAGAAAGTTTAAATTGGTTTCTGAAATTGAGTGCCAATTTATTATCCAAAAATTGCCGTTCCGATTCTGACAAATGTGGCTCCTTCTTCTATTGCGACCTCGAAATCGTTTGTCATTCCCATTGAGAGCTCTTTTAGGTGATGGTCTTGTGCAAGCCCTGCCAATTGCCTGAACACGGGTCTTGTTTGTTCTGGTTTTGTGTGGGGTGCCAAAGTCATCAGCCCCAGCACGCGAATGTTCCTGAATGGAAGCTGTTTTAGCGTATCAAGCAGCGGCGTGACTTCGTTTGGCGCAAAGCCGTGCTTTGTTTTTTCCCCTGAAACGTTTACCTCCAAAAAAATGTTCTGCACTTTGTCCAGTTCCTGCGCTTTTGCGTGGATTTTGCGGATGAGCTTTAGCGAATCAACCGAGTGGATATAGTCGCACAGTTCAACTGCTTCGCTTGCCTTGTTGCTTTGAAGGGTGCCAATAAAATGCCATGCTGCACCATCAATTTGGCGTGCTTTGTCTTGCAGTTCTTGGAGGCGGTTTTCGCCGAAATTGTTTTGCGAAAGTGCTTGCAGCTGTTTTATTTCTCCAACTGTCCGGCTTTTTGTGACGCACACGAGTTTTATCTGCTCTGCTGTGCGCCCGCTTTTTTTTGCGGCAAACGCAATCCGCTGTTTGACACTTTCAATGTTTTGTTTGAGTGTCATTTGTTCACTATTGTTTTGTTGGTTTCACGAATCCGTGCCGTGGCCTGTATATGTCGCCTGTTTTTTCTAGCTTGCCGATTATTTCTTTTGTTTTTTCCTCGTCTATTCCTTGTGTTTTTGCCTCGTCAACTATTTCCTGTATTGGGACCATGTCGAGTTCGGCTCCCTTTTCCCTTATAAGTGAAAGTATTTTTTTGAGGTTGGTGAGTTCCGTTGTGGTTCTTCCGGTCGTGATGATGTCAATGTCAATGCGTCCGGTTTCGTGGTCTACTACGAGTTCTTCGAGTGATTTTCGAAATATCCTGATTGCGCGCTCGGTGTCTTGTGGTTCGACTTTGTCGGAGAGCCGTATTTTTGCGCTTGCCTCGCTTAGCCGCACCAGGCCTTCAAGCTGCCGATGCGTTGCCGCATATGCGCCTTCTTTTCTTCCCTGGTCGCGCAGGTTGATGTAAAATTGTGAAATGGCTTCCATTGCTTCCTCTGAGAGCACTGGGAACACTGTTTGGCGTGCGAAAGAAATGAATTTTTTCAGGTGGTCCTGGTCGATTTCGGGGGCAATGCTTTTTTGGAGTTCCTGCAGTTCTTTTGCCTTCATTTTTCCTTTTTGGAGCAGCATTTCTCCTGCGCGGTGGCTTCTCAGTATGTGTGCCGCAATTTCTTCGTCTTTTTTTCTGTCCAAAACGTCGCGGAGTAAAAAGAACAGGTCAAACCTGCTCATCAGGCTTGCAGGCAAATTTATCTGCTCCATAAAGTTCCTGTATGGGTCAAAGCGCGAATATTTTGGGTTTGCCGCTGCAAGTATTGAGGTTTCTGATTTGAATCGTGTGACGATTCCTGCTTTCGCGACTGAGATGCTTTCTTGCTCCATTGACTCGTGGAGTGCTGAGCGGTCGTTTGGGTCCATTTTGTCTAGTTCATCAATGAGTGCCATTCCTCCGCTTGCAAGCACTAGTGCGCCGGCTTTTATTGTCCAGCCGCCTTCGCCGAATTCGTCTTTGACTGCTGTTGCAGAGATTCCTGCGGCGCTTGTTGTTTTTCCAGCGGTGTAAATTGATTTTGGCGCAATTTTGTCCACTGCCTGCAGGAGCTGAGATTTTGCAAGCCCCGGCTCACCAATTAATATTACATGGATGTTTCCGCGGACCTTGTTGTTTCCGGGAAAGACTTTTTTCACTCCGCCAAACAACTGGAGCATTATGGCTTCTTTTATTGTTTCGTGGCCGTAAATGTTTGGTGCAATGCTTTTTACGAGCTTTTCGTAGACTGCGGGGTCGGCTGCAAGTGCCCTGATTTCTTCTTCCTCTTCTTTTGAAATCTGGACGTCGGTGAATTCCTGCTGTGTTTCTTCAATGTGGATTGCTTCAAGGAACCGCCCGTATACGAGTTTTTTTTCTTTGGGCGGCGTCAGCCTGATCATTCCGGTGAATTTTGTGCGGTCTCCGGGCGCAACATTGTTTACTAGGTCGTCGCTTACGTAAATGTCGATGTTTGTGGGCTGGTGGTTTCCTTTAATGTATTCTATTGGCTCCTGTATCCTGATTTTTTGGTAATCGGTGAAAGTTGATTCCTCTGCCTTGAGGCTGAAGTCCCTGTGGTGGCATTCGCACATTGTCGGCTGTTCTTGGAAGCTGCCGCCTTGTATGACCTTGTATGTGTTTCCGCATCTCTTGCACTCCCAGGTTGCCGCCTTCAGTTTTGGCAAGACATCAGTGATTTGCGCTACAACCCCTTCAATTGTGATTAGTTTTCCTATGTGTGTTGAGCTGATGTCGCGCAGTTGTGGCTGGGTGTCCTTGCCTGTTGGCAGGTTGTAAAAGCGCAGGTGTGGCGAGAATTCGTCGCTGACAAGGTTTGGCAAGTCGATTTCTTTTATTGCAAGCTTTGCCGCTTCCAAGAGGTAATCTGGCCGGTCCAAAAAGTCGTCTGCCAGTTCTACGTCAAAGTGCTCCAGTTCGGAGAAATCGACCTGCAGGGTTTTTTTTTGCGGGTATTTTTCAATCAGTTGCTCTATTGGTTTTTTGTATTGTGTTTCAAAAAAGAGCGCAAACCGCTGAATGTAAGGGTTTTCTGACTCTGTTTTTGCCTGGGTCTGGTTTTCTTCCATGCCGTTCACTAAAAGCTTGTTTTCTTGTTCTTTTAAACTCTTTTTGGGCGGGTTTCCGCTGCAAAATATTTAAAGGCAAGTGGGAGAAAAAGAATTTTGATTAGCTGTACTAAATAGGGTGCGAAAATTAATAACCAGCTTGGGTTAAGAATTCAAACCAATTAAAAAAGCTGGAAAAGAAAAAGTTTTTTGGCTATTTTATCAGCTGTACTTGCCGACCATTGGCTTTCCGCCGGTTTCTTTGGCAACCGGTATTCCGCCGGAGACACTGTAAGTGATTACTACTTCTTTGCTAAAAGAGGCTCCTGTGCCTCCATAAGTTATTCCTGTTCCTGAAATCGCTGCCTGGCTGCCTGCAGGCAAAATTGTTGAAGCAAAAGTAAGTGTGGTTCCCCCAAGTGTCATTGCTGAAACGGTAATTGTGTCAGTTGTCAGGTTCCGTAAGACAATTGTGGTGTGTGACGAGTTAATATCCCATGCAACTAACGCAATTGGGGAAGCTGCTGCCCAGTATGCCCTGCTTTCGCCTTCAGTGATTGTCGTTCCAAGCCCCGGGAACCAGCCCATGACTCCGACTACAACAAGTGCGATGACGATTATTACTGAAAGAATAATCAGGTATTCTGTTGTTCCCTGCCCGCGCCTTCCAAACATGTTAACCATTTTTTTCACTTTATAATAAGTTTTTTTATATTTAAACCTTACTGTTTTTTTCGGTTTTTTTAAGCTGAAAGCAGCTTTTCGCGTTTTTTAGGCCAAAAGCAGCTGGCTTAGCAGTGTTGTCGCAATCAGGAACACGATTATTGAGAGGGCCAAAAGCAGCGGGAAGTTGCGAAGGCCCTGCCTTGCTTTGCCGCTTGAAAGCATTCCGATGAACAATGAGGACAGCGCCGCGTTTAACAGCAATAGAATGTATGCCGCCTGCAGCATGAATTCGGGCGTAATGCGGAGTTCGGTTGAGAGGAACGCAATTGTTTGCGGCACGTCTGACTGCGTGGTGTTTGTAGCCTGGATTGTCTTGACCATTTTTAGGAACTGGACTGAAACCGATAGCAGCACTGGTGTTGCGATTATCACAATGAACCAGACAAAAATTATGTACATCCTTGTGTTTGATTCGAGCTCTTTTTTGAGTTCCTGTGTCTGCCTCAGGTCTGCAGCCGATGTTTCAAGGAGTTTTGCCAGATGTCCACCAGAGCGGAGCGACTGGCTGAAAAAGGAGACTGTTTCTTCGAGCGTTTTGCTCTTGATTTTTTTTGAAAGTTCATGCAGTGATTCGGTGAAGCTGTCGGTTCCAAGCGATTTTGTGGTGGCGGATTTTATTTCCTCGCTTAGCGGGCCGAATTCTTTTCTTGCCGCGTTCCGGAAAGCGGTTGTCGGCGTCATGCCGGCATTTATGTTGCTTGCAACGAGCATGAGGAAGTCGGGCAGGATGCTTTCTGCAAGCGCCGTGCGTCCGTCAATTTCGTAGTAAAGGTGGAGGTAAAAAATTGCAAGAAGCGTTATTGTGAGTGAAATGAAAAAAATTGCAGAGTAAAATGCGGGCTGGAGCAGCCCCGTTGCCCCAAAATCAATCAGTCCAAAGAATTTTCCTGCAGTCCATGGAAGCAGCAGCCCCACTAATCCGGCCAATAGCACTGCAAATATCCTTTTTCCTATCCAGTCGTCGTAGTCGCCCTTTATTCCCGCAAACCGGAGTTCGGGGATTATTGTTTTTTGCTTTTTTTGTTCTGGAACCAGTTCACACAGGCTCTTGCATATCCTGCCGTATATTGCCCATATTTTCATTCAGTACACCTTTGGAATCCTTGTTTTGACAAAGCCAATCAGTATCATCTGTGTGGCGGCTGAGCCGGCAATCAATAACAGCACGAATTCCGACCCGATGGGCGAGCCGCCCATGGTTGAAAGTATCACCATGAAAGTTATTCCGAGTGTGGGGAGTGCTCCGGCCATAAGCAGGTACATTAGTATCCAGAAGTTGAGTTCTGCGGAGTAATTTTTTATTGCGCGCATCTGGTTGTTTGAAAGCATTTCAACAACGCTTGACAGCGCCCCCGAAAGCGAGGCGCCGCTTCGGATTGAGGTCAACAGCTGCCAGCTTGTTTTTTTGAGGTAATCGCTTTTTGTTTTGAGTGCGAGTTTTTCAAGCGCTTTTATTTCGCTTTCTCCTCCGGAAATTTCCTTTGCAACGTTTTCAAATTCCGTTGACACGGTGCCGTAGTTTGATTTGCCCACGTTCACCATTGCCGCAAACAGCGAAACCCCGCTGCTTACCTGTATCAGCATGCTTTTCAGCGCAAACAACAGGCTCTGGTCTATTTCTGTTGCGTATTGTTTTGCCAGCAGCTTTGGGTAAACAATGTGCAGCGCAAAAAATACGCCAAAAAATGCAAGCCCGATTGCTGCAGAAAAAACCGTGTTCAGCGTGCTTGTTTCGCCGTCTTTAAAGAACAATAGCGCGCCAAATAATGCGAAAAAAGCCGTGCCATAAATGAGTGCGGAAAGGAATGAGGCTGTGAGGTATTTTTCCGCGGAAATGTCCAGGTCTGCCTTTGATATGTCATATTTTGTGTTTGAAAAAATTTTGTTCAGGCGCTCGCCTGTCCAGTTATAGTTTCTGCTTAGCTTGTTTGCTTTTTCTATAGAAAAAAGCATGAACCGTATTCTCAAGGCTTACACTTCCAGCAGGTTTTTTGGGTCGGTGTTTTTTTTCGCTGCATTTTTCACTTTTTTCGGGTTATTGTAAAAGAGGTTCATTACTGAGCCAACCTGGTTTATTTCTGTGAGGCTGTTTTTTTGCATCCAGTCAAGGATTGCTGCGCGGTCATCCAGTTCTGCCTGTATTTCGTCGTTTGTCATTCCTGTGTGCATGTTTAGGTTTCGCACAAATTTTTCCGGCGGGTTTATCTGTTCCCATGTGTCGTCGCGTGGGGACCATTTGAAAATCGTATTCACTGACAGCTGCTGGTTGTTTACTCCTGTTTCTATTTCCGCAAGTTCGAATGTTTTCCTGATGTTTTGCCGCCGATCCCTGTACTGCACCAAAACGAGGTCGATTGCTTCCACTTCCAGCGGCGGGATGCTGATTGGCGGTTCAATGAGCCTCCGCAGCACTTGGCCTGAGCTGTTTGCATGGATTGTGCTGTAAATGCTGTGCCCCGTGTGCATTGCCTCAAACAATACTTCTGCTTCCCTGTGGCGCCTGATTTCCCCAAGTATTATCCTGTCTGGGCGCATCCTAAGGCTTGACTGCATGAGTTCAAGCATTGTGACTTCGCCTTTTCCTTCTGGGTTTGGGTTTCGTGTCGTCATCGGCACCCAGTTTGCGTGCATGTGCTTTGGGAGCATTATTTCCCGCACGTCTTCGATTGAAATTATCCTGTGGTATGACGGGATGAATGCTGAAAGCACATTTAAGGTGCTTGTTTTTCCGCTTGCGGTGCCGCCGGCAATGAGCAGGTTCATTTCATACTGTACTCCAAGCCAGAGGAGTGCCGCCATTTGGGTATTCATTGCCCTGCTTTTTCCGATGAAATCAATTATTGTCCAGGGCCTTCTTGCAAATTTCCTGATTGTAATTGTGTTTCCAAGTGAAGTTATCGGGTTGAGTGTTGCGTTCACGCGGTCGCCGGTCAAAAGGTGCGCGTCAAGTACCGGGTTAAGCGTTGTTATTTCGCGCCCGACGTTTCGGGCGATCTGGCTTGCGTAATTGTAAATTTCTTCCTCGCTTTCCATGAAAACGTTTGTTTTTAGCCAGCCATGCTTCCTGTGGTAAACGACTACGGGGGAGTTGCTGCTATTCACTGCGATTTCTTCAAGGAGCGCGTCCGCCATGAGTGGCTCTATTTTTCCAAGCCCGTACATTGAGTGGAGAATCAGCCCTGCAAGGATGTTTAGTTTGCTTTCAGGGCAGTTTGCCAAAAATTTTTTTAGTTCGGATTTTGTTATTTCAAAAAACTTTGCCTTTAGTTCCGTGCTTTTTTTTTCATCTGTCACTTCGATTGCATCCATTGGTATTTTGTCGGTGATGCTTTCTTTTAATTCCTGTAAAAAGGCTTTTGTGTATGTATCAACTGCCGGAACCTCTACGGAGTAAACCGGCCGCTCTTCTTCTGAGGGGCTGATGATTTTCACCGACACGGGCACAAAGTCGACAAAGAAAGAGTATTCGTCTATTTTTGTCCCTGTTGTTTGCGTGGTTTTTTTTTCTTCAATTGTTTTCTGGATTGTCACCATGGGTTTTTTTGTGATGAGGGTCGGGTAATGGACATCAACTATCCCGATTTTTTCAAGCACCAGCGCTGTGCTTTCAACTTCTTCAATGCTCCATCCCGTAAGCGCGGAAAGCTCGTTTAGTGAGAGGGACTTTTTTTTTGCGAGTTCGCGGACCATTTCGTCAATTGGTGTGCTTATTGAACCGATTTTTTCCACTTTTTTCACCATTTTACCATTTAACCGCATTTTTTGGCACTTATAATACTTTTTTTTTCTTAATAAACCTGTTCTTTCCGTACGTTCTTTCTTTTCCTTTTCACGACCTGCCAAGCTCGATTTTTCTGCTGATGTTTGTGTCTCCCTGTGAATAGTTCAGGTCTGCGTCATACTGCCAGCTTATTTCCTGTGCCGGCGCAGGCATCGTTGCCTTGATTGCCGTTGCCGCAGTCACGCTTGTGTCCTGCAGCGTGTTTTGTATTTTTACCGCATTTGGATTTGAGCTGACGCTTCCAAAGTTAACGGTTATTTGCCCTGTCTTGTTTTCAAACAAAAAAATGTATTGGTCAAGTATGTCTGGGTTGTGCTTGCAGGAGCTGTCAATGGTGTTTCCAAAGCTGTCCTCAAAATGCAGTTTTACGTCCGTGCCTGATGCAAAGCAGCTCCATCCAAACGAATTCGTGCTTGCAAGCTTTGCGCCGGAAACAAAAACGTTTATGTCGTAGCCTGTGGTGCCGGTGTCTGTGCCCTGCCTGTAAAATGAAGCCGAGTTTTGTGTGCCGGAGTAATCGAAATCGTACTGTGGGCCGTTTGAAAAAAGCAGTTCTGTTTTTCCGTCAGCCAGCCTGTCAATGTTCATGGATATTTTTGCGTTTTGCTGCACTGAGTATGTGCCAAACACAAATGCATTGTAATCGGTTAATTCGTTTTTGGCTGTTTTTGGCGGCAGCTGGTCAAAAAAAGAAATTGCCAAATTGGTTTGCGAGCGGTTTGCATCTATTTGCGTTCCAAGGATAGAATTTATGTCGCCCGTGATGTCTTCTGCAACAAAGCCTGCTTTTTCTGTTTCAAAATTTTTGTAAACGCTGTTTTCCTCTGCCTGGGCTTTTTGCGCGTAAAAGGCCGCAAACAAAAGGATGAATGAGGCAACCAGCACCGTGCTGATTGAGAACACCAGCCCTTTTTTCATCCACTCACCTTTTGCCATGCCGTTATTCTTGCAATGTAATAGTCTGCTGCATTGCCGGTTCTTGCCGCCACTGACTTGTTGATTGTTGCGGGTTCGGTGAAATTTTTTTTGCACCCTGACTTTAACACGGTCATTACCGGTTCAGCCATGTTGTTTTGGCCAAAAATGCTGACTTCTGCGCAAAGCGATGCCGGCAGCCTGTTGGCAAAGCCCCTGATATAGTTGGGCTTGTTTTCTTTTATTGCTTTTTCAAGCGACCCGTTTTTTTCAAGGACTGTTAGCGCGTCCATTGCGCTTTCTTTCAGCAGAATCGTGTTTTTTGCGGAAAATTTTGCAGTGCCCAGATAATATGTGCTTGCCGCAAAAATCGCAAAAAAAAGCAGCAGGGCAATAAAGGCGTCGACTGAAATTATGAAACCTTTTTTTGTCATGTTGAGTACACCTGCACTCGAAGGATTATGTCGCTGCCGTTTAGTGTTGCAATCCTGTTTACTGTGCTTGTTTCTTTTTCTGCCAAAGGCAGTGTCCCGAATTGGTATATTGGCTGGCTGTTCTGCATGTTTTGCACTGAGACAAAAAAACCGTACTTGCTCAATCCGAGGAGGTCTTTTATTTCGGTGTAGTTTGTCTGGGAGAGCAAAATAATTCGTCCCAGTTTTTGCGAGTCTATTTCATTTCTTGTTTTTGCAATGCCAATCGATTCAACCCCTGTAATTTCCGGGTAATTTTCCCAGTTTCCTGGTGTCCCGGGCGAATAAACAAGCGAGTTTGCGGCGGCAATGGCCGCCTGTTCCCGTGCATTGGCGGTTTCAGTGGCTGATATGTTTTGTGCCATCTGGTTGGAGTAAAGGATTGTCATTGTTGCAATGAGCAGGAAAACTGCCCCTGCGATTATGAGGTCTGTGGAAAAAATCTGTCCGCGCGTGTTTGTTTCAAGCATTTTCAATCACCAGCCTGCCGTTGGAATTCTTTGCTGTTATTGTGCTCCCTGACACAATTGCTGGTGCAGTTGCATTGCTTGTGAGGAGCGGGGCGCTTGAGTAATTGTCTTTCCATTTTACGCTCACCGAATTTCCCAAAAATTCAACTGAGTAGCCAAAGCTTTTTTCAAGCACGATTGTTGTTTTTGCGCCGTTTCCTGCAAGAAAAACCGTGTTTGCCGCCCTTGCGATTTTGTCTGCCTCTAGTTTTGCCAAAAACTGTTCCCTTGAAAGGATAAATCCTGACTGTTTTTCCCCAAAAACAAGCAGCGAGAACAGCAGCACTGCTAGAAGCACTGTAAGCACTATCATGAATTCGACTGTTACCTGTGCTTTTGTGTTCATTTCATCGCCTTTACGGTGGGTTGTATGCGGTGGTGGAATATGTGCTCAGGTCGCTGAATTCGAATGTTACGGTGTATGTTTCTGTTTGGTTGTTCATTCTTGTTGATGCTATGCTTCCCAGCCACTTGAGCCAGTTGTTGGTTGAAATAAGCTGCATAGGCGAAAGTGTAATATCGCTGATATTGTTCCATGCGCCATTTCCAGAGCTTCCCGGGTCTCTTGCAATGTTGTTGATGATAATGTCATCAACTGTTGTGTCCCCGTCAGTGTCTCCTGTCCAGCTCACCCGCATCCTTGTGATTGTCAGTGTGGTTGCACTTGCGGTGTTTTGAATTGTCCAAAATGGCGCAGTTGCTGCCAAAGTGCAGTACCTGGTCGGGTTTGAGCCGCCATTAAAACAGGTCATTGCTGCCCCGCTCCATGACTGGCTAAAGCACAGTGCCTGTGTTGCACACTCTGCTGCCGGCGTCACAGTAAAGTTGTTTGAATCCGTTATTGTATTATTTTTGTTTGCGTCAGCTGACATATTCCATGTTCCGGTTGCCGCGGAGAGCAAGAGGGCATAGTTTCCTTGGTATTTTCCTGCAGTTGTTGCAAGCCCTGTCAGGTTCTGCATGATTGTGCCTGAAGGGTTCCTTGCCTGCACGTTGAGGTCTGTCAGGTTAAGTGCGGATGCAAACTGGTCAAATGTCTGTATTTCGTAATAAACCGTGCTTCCCTGTACAAACGAAACTGCTGGTGCTGTGTATGCCGCGTTTGAGAAAAGCAGCACGTTCACGTTTGAGAGGAACGGGTAATAAGTGGCGGTGAAACTGCTTGTTTGTGCAGCTGTGTCCACATAAGTTGCCTTTGCGCCTATTGTCCAGCCGCCAGTTGCCGCGGTCAGTGTTAGCGCATAGCTTCCGTTGAATATCCCGCCGGTTGTCGACTGCCCCGAAAGGTTTTGCATGGCTGTGCTTGAAGGGTCAATTATGTTTATATCTAAAGTGGTTACATCAAGCGGTGCTGCATACTGGTCAAATGTTTTAATCTGATAGTAAACTGTGGCGCCTTCGTTGAAGTCTGAGGCAAAAACTGTCCGTGCTGGGTCAGAAAACTTGAGGATGCTTATTGCTGCGAGTTTTGGAGGCTGCGGCGTCACCTGCACGGTCAAGTCAATGCTGTCGCTGTTTGCTCCGCTTGCTGCCGTGATGTTCCCAGTGTAAGTTCCTGCTGCCTGCGAGCCCGCAACGGTTATTGTGAAAATTTCCTGCTGGCATTGCCCTGCTCCAAGGCTTGCAATTGCCGGGATTGGTTCTGGAGTAATCCATCCTGAAATTGTGCCTGTTTTGCTGAAAGAAATGCTGGTGAGCGTTTGGTTTGAGTTGTTGCAGACAGAAAAGCTGCTTGAATCAGAATTTCCTGCGGCTATTGTGGTTGAAAAAGTGAGGGGAAGAATTATCAGGCTGGATGCCGGCCCGCCGCCTGATGGAATCACTTCTGCATTTGCCGGGATTGAAATGTTTTCGTCTGCTGCTGTTGGGAAATCCGCCAGTATTTCAAGGCTGCCTGGATAATTCCCTGCAGCGGATGCGTTTGAAGTGTATGTGAGGGTGATTGCCTGTTGTGTGCCGGCATTGAGTGCAAACGGCGAAGGCGGGGCTATTGCAAGCGTCACGTTTGAATTTGCCCAGTTGTTTGAAATTGTCACTGTTGCGTTTTCTGTTCCGCTGTTTGTGAGATTGATTGTGTCCTGTATGCTTGAGCTTTGCGGGAGCGTCACATAGCTGCTGGTTTTGTCTGCAGAAAAGTTTTGTGTGCCGATTGCAACGTAGTTTTCAAAGGCCGTGACCCACACCCAGTGCCCGCCGGGGGTTGTCGGAATCTGGCCTGTAATTTGTGTGTTTGCTTTTGCGTAAATGTCCGAACCCAAAAGGTTTAGCACAATTGACTGCCCGATTACGCCTGAAGCGGGCTGGTTCACGCCTTGGGGCACCACAAAGTATACCTGTTTTTTTGCCCCAACCCCCTGCGCGTAAACGTCGTTTGCGGCGTTTTTGAGGTCGTTTACGGAGGTTTTTGCGGTTTCAATGAGTTTTTGCTTGTTTATGCCGGTTACTGACTGGCTGCTGTAGGAATAAACCGCGATCAGGACCACGAGCGCGGCGGCAAGGATAATCATCAATTCAGCTGAAGCCTGCCCCTTTGCCATTAATTATCTTTTATAATAGGGGCAAGGTTGTTAAATTATTTTTGGGTTAGTTTTTTCTGTCCTTAAATGTGCCTTTTTGCGTGCGCAGGTCAACGTACCAGTAAGTTGTTTTTCCAAGAGTTTCTGTTGTCCCAATTAATTTTAATTTTGGGTCATCCATTTTTTTGGTCAATCCAAATGCCTTTGGGTGAAGTGTATAGGGCTCCAAACCTTTCCCTGTGAAATTTGTAATTACTTTGAAAGCATATCTGATATTTTTTGCTGCTGATTCGCCTTGTAATGTGAAATTTCTTCTTTGTTTTTCTCTTCCTTTTCTTGGTTCGCGGTGCAGGGGCATTTTTTTTCCTTCAGAACAATTCCAGCCCTGGGTATATTTTGATTCCGTTTTCTTCGAACTGCATCACGAGCAGTTTGTCGGTGTGTTTTGTGCCCCGCATTTTGAGTATTTCCATTGAGTGCACGCGTTCGCCGTTTTCCTGTTTTCCGTAGTATAGTGCGATTATTGCGTCGGTGAGGAATCCGATGCTGCCTTCTTTTATTTCCGCGATTTTTGGGGAAAGCTCGCTTAAGATGACTGAAGTGCATCCCCATTTTTCTAGGTAAGAGAACAGGTCTAGCACGTTTTCGCGTTTTTGGTATTCGTCCTTGAACAAAAGCGTGTACGCGGTTATCGAGTCAATGACAAGGCGCTTTGCGTTCATTGCCTTTATTGCGTCCCTTATGGGGCCGCCGCCGTCCTTCATTAGTTTTTCGACCTGGTGTGGCTTGTATTGTAGCACTTTGAGCAGCCCTTTTTTTTCCATTCCATCCAAATCCCAGTCAAATTCTGATGCGTGACGGAAAATCGAGTCCTTGCTTTCTTCAAAAGAAATGTATATTCCTGGTTCGTTGTGGTCTTTTGCGCCGTAGTACAAAAACTGGAGGCCAAACGTTGTTTTTCCGGTGCCAGCGGTTCCGACTGCAAGGATTGTGGAGCCAAGCTCAAATCCGCCTTCAATGAGGTCGTCCATGCCGGTTATTCCGCTTGGGGTTCTTTTGATTGAGCTTTTTTTTGCCGCAGCCTTTGGGGCCTTTGAGGTTTCCTGTTTTAGGAGTTCGCGTGCCTTTTGCTGTTTTTGGTCAAAGATTATTTTCTGAACCGCTGGTTCTTGTTCTTCACTGTTTTTTTGGTCGCGTTTTTCAAGGAAAGTCTGCGGCATAAAGTAACCGGCATCTTGGTTGTTTTTTAAGGGTAAGCCCAAAAATTTCAAAACCGAAGCGCTTTGTCGCTTAGGTGTGCCACGCTGTCAAAAACTTCTTTTTCGAGCTCGCTTTTGAGGTAAATGATTATTCCGCAGAATTCATAGTCGCGTAGTTTCGTCAAAAGGAAGTAGGAGAACTGGAGGCAGCGCTTTTGGGAGTTGTAAATGAGCATTGTTGAGAGCGCGTCAAAGAACACATAGTTGTATTTTCCGGTTTCCTTTGCCTTTGTTATTTCAATGCTCAGTTCGGTGAGCGCTGTTGGGCCGCTTAGCACCACGAATTTTTTGTCTATTGATTCTTTTGTTTGTGCCGCGCCCGAAATCCCGTCAATGAAAAAGAACCTGCTTGTGTCGATTTTTTTTGCGGCGAAATTGTTTAAAATCATTGAGACGGGCTTGTTCAGCGTCACATAAATTATTTTTGCGTCCTTGTTTTTGAGCAGGAAATTGAGCGAGGTTTCAATCACGCTGTTGTATTCTTCTGCTGGGCTTTCAATCTGTATTATGAAATTTTTTGGCGCTGTTTCAAGCGCTTTTTCAAGTTTTTCCGAAACGGCGGTCGACATTTTTTTTCACTTTGCCTTTTCCTTGAATTCAAAGCCTTCCTCTGCCGGGTAATGGAATGTGAATGATACAACCATTATGAGCATGACCAAAAATGAGAACAGCACGAATACTATTTCGCTGAAATAATTGTACCCGAAAAATTTCAGCATTTTGCTTATTGTAAGCATGGATATCAGGAGCACAATGTTCTGCCAGAACCCGACAAGTGTTATTTTGTGCTTGTGCTTTGAAAGCAGCAGGTAAAGCAGCAATACCAGCGTTATTATGTTCAATGAAATTACGAACAATTCAATGGGGTCTTCAAACATTCAGATCGACCTCGCGAAGAGCCGGAACAGCGAAAACGCTGTGAGGAAAATCGACACATACGCAATCAGCTCAAAAATCTGGACCAGCCGTATTTGCTCAAGGAAAGAGAACGTCTGTGAAACAATCATGAATGCAAGGGACAGGCTGAAAAATAGCACGGGGACACTGTAGGGGCTTTTTATGAACTTCATGAAAATTGTGAGCGAAAACGAGAAAGCAACTGACAGGAAAACAATTGACCCAAGTATTATGCTTGAAGGCATTTTAATACATAATCGCGGTTGGATAATATAAAGCTTGCCCTGCAGGGCTTTTTAAAGGTTTTTTGCCTTAAATTCTTTTTGCATTTCATAATTTTTGTTGGTTTTTGCGGGGGTGAAGTGGCAGTGAAGTTTTTTATTACAACGGCAATTGACTATCCGTCTTCTAAGCCCCATCTTTGGCCATGCGTACGAAAAAATCTGTGCAGACACTTTGGCGCGCTGGCACAGGCTGCTTGGCGACAATGTGCATTTCAGCACGGGCCTTGACGAGCACGGCAAAAAAATCGAGCGCATTGCAAAAAAGAACAACAAGCCGCCAAAAGAGTTTGTTGACGAAATGTCTGTTCCGTTTCTTAAACTGTGCTCGGTTCTTGGCATTTCTTTTGATGATTTCATCCGCACAACCGAGCCGCGCCACGAAAAGGCGGTGCTTGAAATTTTTCGGCGCATTTCGGCAAAGGGCGATGTGTACAAGGGGTTTTACGAGGGTTCGTACTGTGTTGAATGTGAAACTTATTATTCATCAGGCGAACTGGTTGGCAACAACTGCCCTGTTCACGAAAAGCCGGTTGAATTGCTGAAAGAGGAAAGCTATTTTTTCAGAATGGGCTCTTACCAGAAAAAACTCGTTTTGTTCATTGAAAAAAACCCGGATTATCTGCTGCCAAAGGAAAAGCGCAACGAAATCCTTGGGCGCCTAAAGGCCCCCCTGCGCGATTTGAGCATCAGCCGCGCAAGCTTTGACTGGGGCATCAGGATGCCAAACGACAAGAGCCACATTTTTTTTGTCTGGGTGGACGCGCTTACAAATTACCTGACAACAGTCGGTTTTCCTGGCAAAAAGTCCGGACAATTCTGGCCGGCAGACATGCACTTGGTAGGGAAGGACATTGTCTGGCACCACACGGTTATCTGGTGGAGCCTTTTGATGTCTGCGGGGCTGCCGCTTCCAAAGGTTTTTGCGCATGGCTTCATTAACCTTGCGTCTGGCAAGATGAGCAAAAGCAGGGGAAACGTTGTTGACCCGGTTGCCTTGTCTGAAAAATACGGTTGCGATGCTGTCCGTTATTTTTTGCTGCGCGAGGTCCCGTTTGGGCAGGACGGTTTTTTTGACGAGCAAAAGTTGGTTGAGCGCCACAATTTTGAACTGGCAAACGAGCTTGGGAATTTATTGAACCGCGTGCTTGTTTTGGTTGAAAAAAACTGCGGCGGAAAAATCCCGAAAGCAACAATAGACAAAGCGCTTGCGGAAAAGCTTGACTTGGCTTCTTTTCGGAACGCGATGGGCAAGCTGGAGCTGCACTTTGCTTTGGCGCATGTGATGGCGTTTGTGAAGGAGTGCAACAAGTATGCAAACGAAAAAGAGCCTTGGAAAAATTCTGGCGCCGCGCAGGAAAAGGTGCTTTACTCGCTTGCTGATTCGCTTCGGATTGTCGGGATCCTTTTGTCGCCGTTTTTGCCACAGACAAGCGAAAAAATACTCTGCTCGCTTGGGGTAAAAAGCGCAACTTTCAAGGGCTGCAGGTTCAACCTGCTTTCAGTTGGCACAAAAATCGAGCGCGGCGAAGTGTTGTTCAAAAAAATTGTGTTAAATCAAAAAGAATAGTTGATGGTAAAAGTTCAAAATTTGCCAATTTTTTTATAAACTATTTGTCCGATTTTTTCCTTATCACTTTTATGCTGTTGCCAAACTGGTGGTATTCTATTTCTGTTCCGCTTGCAAGTCCCTGTATTTCTTTTGGCTTTTGGGTGGTAAACGTGGAGTAGTTTTCGATGTTCATTACCTGGATCGTGTCGCCCATTACCGCCACAACCTGCCCGGAGTGCTTGTCGATTATGGGGACTTCTATGTCTGCGTCAACGGGCTTTAAGAGGTTTCTTTTCTGGTTATCAAAAATTCCCATTGCGGTCACGCGGACCTTTGCTGCCCCGTGCTTTCCCGGCTTTGATTTTTCCACGCTTTTTACCTGGCACGGAAAGCCGTCTATCAGCACGTATCCGCCTTCTTTTAGGGAGCCTGCGTTTGCGAACTTTTTCTCGATGTCTGCCATTTGAAAAAACCTTAACAATTTGGCATTGGTTTGTTTTAAAACGTTTGCGCTCCAGCCGGTTTTTTTATTGTATTCTAAAGTATATTGGATATTATTGTCCCGTCTTTAG